>NZ_JABEPH010000472.1:0-3813 GCF_013004495.1 Rhizobium sp. SEMIA 4085 | reverse complement strand
ACCGAGCGCACTGACGGCAGCGCCGGCCAGGCCTGCGGCACCCAGCCTCTGGCGACGACGCGCGCTTACGCCAAGCGACAGCTTCATGCCGGCAAAGATCTTGCCCCCGACAAGAAGGGCAATGGCAAGCGATGTCGCGGCACCAGCGGCATAGGCGACGAGGAGGAAAGTCGTCTGGAGATTGGCGCCTTGCAGTGCCGCACCCGTCAGCAGGAGGCCGAGGATCGGCCCGGCGCAGGGTGCCCAGAGCAGACCGGTCGCAACGCCGAGGATCAAGGAGCTTGCGGCAGTCGGTACGGAGCCGGGTTTGCCCGACGCATTCAGAAGCCTGTTGCCGAAGTCGACGACTGGCTGGGTGATGACGCTTGCAACGCGTGGCGAAAGAAGGCTGGCCCCGAAGACCGCGAACAACAGGATTGCGGCGAAACGCCCGTATTCATTGGCATGGATCGCCCAACTTCCGCCGACCGACGCAAGCGTCGCGACAAGTGCGAAAGTACCACTCATGCCGATCAGCATGGGCAGCGTGCTTCGGATAAAGGGCTGTCCCGCGCGGGCAAAGACGAAGGGGAGAATGGGAAGGATGCACGGACTGAGTATGGTCAGCGCTCCTCCGAGATAGGCAATGATGAGAAGTGTCATCGTCGTTTCCTTGAAACCGGTTGGTCGGGTTCTGGACGGCGATGGGGCACGGCCAGCAACGGGGCCAATCTGGTGGGCGCGACGTATCCTGGATGTGTCCGGCTTCCATAAGAAATGTACCGCAGTGTACGAACCGCCGGGTGCACGACAGAATGACACAAATCACCGGCGGCTCGTTGAAGGGGCGGAGCGGATTGTATCAGAACGTATCAAGGCGGCCGGATGCTACATCTGCATTCAATTGCGGGCTCGGCGGGACACATTGGGGATACATGCGGCCGGCTCTCTTCAGGTCACGATCAATCGAGATGGAGAGAACGATGTCCCCTGAATTCAACCACCAGCGCCGCCGCTTCTTCGGTGTCGCCGCCATGGCCGTGGCCGCCGCCGAATTCGGCATGACCGCGATCGCAAACGCCCAGTCGCCCGCGGTATCCTTAGGAGCGGTCAAGGGGGGAGGCCATACTTCGTTCGGAGCGCTGAAGCAGATCAAGGCAGGTGTGCTCGATATCGGATACGCAGAAGCCGGTCCGGTAGATGGTCCAGTCGTCCTGCTCGTTCACGGCTGGCCATACGACATCTACAGCTATGTCGATGTCGCACCGATCCTGGCCGATGCAGGCTACCGCGTTATCATTCCCTATCTGCGCGGTTATGGCACGACGCGCTTCCTTGCGGACGAGACGCCGCGTAATGGCCAGCAGGCGGCGCTGGCGGCTGACATGATCGCCTTGATGGATGCACTCGGCGTCGAAAAGGCGATCCTCGGCGGATATGACTGGGGTGCGCGCACCGTCAACATCATGGCGGCTCTCTGGCCGGAACGCTGCAAGGCAATGGTTTCCGTCAGTGGCTATCTCATCGGCAGCCAGGAAGTCAACAAGAAGCCGTTGCCGCCGAAGGCGGAGCTGTCCTGGTGGTACCAATTCTACTTCGCAACCGAACGCGGCCGGCTCGGCTATGCCGCCAACACGCACGAGTTTGCAAAGCTGGTCTGGCAGACGGCCTCGCCCACCTGGGCCTTCGACGACGAGACCTTCAACCGTTCGGCAGGCGCGTTCGACAATCCGGACCATGTGGAAATTACCGTCCATAACTATCGCTGGCGGCTCGGTCTCGTCGAAGGCGAGGCGAAATACGATGCCTACGAGAAGCTGCTGGCGATGGGGCCGATGATCACGATCCCGACGATCACCATGGAAGGCGATGCCAACGCCGCGCCGCATCCGGAACCATCCTCCTATGCGAAGAGGTTCTCCGGAAAATACGAGCATCGAAATGTAACGGGCGGTATCGGGCATAATCTGCCACAGGAAGCGCCGCAGGCGTTCGCCCAAGCCATCCTTGATGTCGCGAAATTCTGACTGGAAGCTGTCGCGAGAAACCCCTTTACTCGCGGCAGCCGACACGTGCAAATAGCGGCTGCAAAGCGGCCAATGGATACTGTTTGAAAGACAAAAGATGGAGCATGTCGACCACATCCTGATTGTCGATGATGATCGTGAAATTCGCGAACTGGTATCGAGTTACCTGAAAAAGAACGGCCTACGGACCACGGTTGCCGCCGACGGCCGGCAGATGCGCAGTTTCCTCGAAACCAGCACGGTCGATCTGATCGTGCTGGATGTGATGATGCCGGGTGACGACGGGCTGGTCCTTTGCCGGGAACTTCGCGCCGGCAAGCACAAGGCGACGCCGGTTGTCATGTTGACGGCGCGCGACGACGAGATGGACCGGATCATCGGGCTCGAAATGGGAGCCGACGACTATCTCCCGAAGCCTTTCGCGGCGCGTGAGCTTCTTGCCCGCATCAAGGCGGTGCTGCGGCGCACGCGAATGTTGCCGCCCAACCTTCAGATCAGCGAGGCAGGACAGCTGCTGACTTTTGGCGAGTGGCGGCTCGACACCGTTGGCCGGCACCTTCTTGACAGAGACGGCACGGAGATCGCGCTAAGTGGTGCCGAATACCGATTGTTGCGGGTCTTCATCGATCATCCCCAACGCGTGCTCAACCGAGATCAGATCTTGAACCTGACGCAGGGCCGCGATGCCGAGCTCTTCGACCGATCGATCGACCTTCTGGTCAGCCGTCTGCGCCAGCGGCTCGGTGACGACGCACGCGAGCCGACCTACATCAAGACGGTGCGGGCTGAAGGCTACGTGTTCTCCGTACCGGTCGAGATTTCGGTGCCTAGGACATGAGTGAGGGCGGCAAGTCCCGTTTCGGCTGGTGGCCAAGCACGCTACGCTCGCGCCTCTTCCTGATCCTATTTGCCGGACTGGCGATCGCCTATAGCCTCTCGTTCAGCATCCTTTTTGCCGAGCGCTACATGTCGGCCAAGGCCGTCATGCTTGGCACGCTGGAAAGCGATCTAGCGACGTCGATAGCCGTGATCGACCGACTGCCCGCCAACGAGCGGGCCGAATGGCTGGACCGCCTGAGCCGTGGCAACTAGCGCCTTGTTCTTGGGCCGGGTCTTCCCGGTGTGCCGGACATGTCGGGACGCGGAGCGGAGATTGCAAAACGGATAGAGGAGGCGGCAGGCCACAGGTTTCCGCTCCGCGTCGAAGCCATTCCGGGTGACGGCAAGCGGCTGCAGGGACATCGGACTCTTTCAGACGGTGCCCCGCTCCCCATTGACGTGACGCCGCGCGGCGTCATGCCGTTGGCCGAATGGCTGCCATATGTCTTTGCCGCCCAGATGGTGCTGCTGATCCTCTGCACCTGGTTTGCGGTGCGCCAGGCGGTTCGCCCGCTTAGCGATCTCGCGGCCGCCGCCGATGCACTCGATCCCAACAAGAAGGGGTCCCCATTGAGCGAGAGCGGGCCGAGCGAAGGCGCCAACGCGGCGCGCGCCTTCAACGCCATGCGCGACCGTATCGCCCATTACCTGGAAGAACGCGTGCAGATTCTCGCGGCGATCTCGCATGACCTGCAGACGCCGATCACGCGCATGCGCCTGCGCGCCGATTTGGCGGACGATACCCCGGAAAAGGACAAGCTGGTCAGCGACCTGCGGGAGATCGAGCGGTTGGTTCAGGACGGAATTGCCTTTGCGCGCAGTTCTCACGGCAACGGCGAAAAGACATCTCGCATTGATCTGTCTTCCTTTATCGACAGCATCGCCTACGATTACCATGATACTGTCTGTCTCTTATCTACCTCTCCGA
>NZ_JABEPH010000471.1:0-3827 GCF_013004495.1 Rhizobium sp. SEMIA 4085 | reverse complement strand
GCTGGCGGGGGGGGACCAGTGGTCTCGATCCCGTGCCTGACGGGCTGGAGCAGCGCTTCCATTGGTGGACGCCGTGGCGCTATTTTGCGCTCGGACGGAAAGCGGGCTGACGGCAAACCCATGCCACGTAAAACCGTCTACGTCGCGCTCCTTCACAGCATAGTGCTCGCGCCTGGTCGAAGGGTCGTGATGTCCGATCTTCGCGATATGGCCGCGGCACTCGGATACGGCAACCCGCGCACGCTGGTCTCGACCGGCAATATCGTCTTTGAAGCAGACAGCGCGCCGCTCAGTGACATCGAAGCGAAGATTGAAGCTGCCTTCAAAACGAAATTCGGCAAACCCGTCGATATCATCGTCCGCAAGGGCGCGGATTGGCTGAGACTGGCGAATTCAAATCCGTTTCCGGATGGCGATGGTAGCCAAGTGATCGTGCGAGTGATGCGCGAGCCGCTCGATCAGTCCGCCTTAGCCGCGCTTCAGAAGTACCTCGAAGCCAACCAGCGCTTGGCGATTACCAATGGCGATCTCTGGATCGATTTCGCCAGCAAACCCAGTGAATGGAAGCTGCTCTCGGCGCTCACGACCAAGCGTATGGGCGTTGGCACGCTGCGCAATTGGAACACGGTGCGAGGCCTTGCCGAAATGATCGACTGATCAGGCCTTGCCTTTACTCACACCCCAAATCTCGATATCAGGCGGCAGCGCCTTCGTGCCGACGAAGCGCTTCATTGCAACCACCCGCATTCGTTGGCGGGACTGGACAAGGAGAATTTCGATATGTCCCAATCCGTTTCCCTGACATTCCCCGATGGCAATCAACGCAATTTCGAGCCCGGCACGACCGGCCTCGACGTCGCCGAATCCATCTCCAAGTCGCTTGCCAAGAAGGCTGTCGCCATTGCGATCGACGGCACAGTGCGCGACCTTTCCGATCCCGTGACGGCGGGCAAAATCGAGATCATCACTCGCAGCGACGAGCGCGCCCTGGAACTCATCCGGCATGATGCAGCGCATGTCATGGCGGAAGCCGTGCAGGAGCTCTGGCCCGGTACACAGGTGACGATCGGCCCGGTCATCGAGAACGGCTTCTATTACGACTTCGCCAAGAACGAACCCTTCACGCTGGACGATCTGCCGAAGATCGAAAAGAAGATGAAGGAGATCATCGCCCGCAACGCACCTTTCACCAAGCAGGTGTGGTCGCGTCAGAAGGCGAAGGAAGTGTTTGCCGCCAAGGGCGAGCAGTACAAGGTCGAACTCGTCGATGCCATCCCGGAAGGCCAGGATCTGAAGATTTACTATCAGGGCGACTGGTTCGACCTTTGCCGCGGCCCGCACATGGCATCGACCGGTCAGATCGGCTCGGCTTTCAAGCTGTTGAAGGTGGCAGGCGCCTATTGGCGCGGCGATAGCAACAATCCAATGCTGTCCCGTATCTACGGCACGGCCTTTGCAGAGCAGTCCGAACTCGACAACTATCTCCACATGCTCGCCGAAGCCGAGAAGCGCGACCATCGCCGTCTCGGCCGCGAGATGGACCTGTTTCACTTCCAGGAAGAAGGCCCGGGCGTCGTCTTTTGGCACGGCAAGGGCTGGCGTATCTTCCAGGCGCTTGTCGCCTATATGCGGCGGCGCCTCGCTGCCGACTATCAGGAGGTCAACGCGCCGCAGGTTCTTGATACTTCCCTTTGGGAAACCTCGGGGCATTGGGGCTGGTACCAGGAGAACATGTTCGCGGTGAAATCGGCGCATGCGCTGACGCATCCGGATGACAAGGAAGCCGACAACCGCGTCTTCGCACTGAAGCCGATGAACTGCCCGGGTCACGTGCAGATCTTCAAGCACGGGCTGAAATCCTATCGCGAACTGCCGATCCGCCTAGCAGAATTCGGTACGGTCCATCGTTACGAGCCGTCAGGCGCCCTCCACGGCCTGATGCGGGTGCGCGGCTTCACGCAGGACGACGCGCACATCTTCTGCACGGACGAGCAGATGGCCGCCGAGTGCCTGAAGATCAACGACCTGATCCTCTCGGTCTACAAGGACTTCGGCTTCGACGAGATTACCATCAAGCTCTCCACGCGCCCGGACAAGCGCGTCGGTTCGGATGAGCTCTGGGATCGCGCCGAGAGCGTCATGATGGACGTGCTCACCACGATCCAGCAGCAGTCGAACGACATCAAGACCGGCATCCTGCCGGGCGAGGGCGCGTTCTACGGCCCGAAGTTCGAATATACGCTGAAGGACGCGATCGGCCGTGAATGGCAGTGTGGCACTACGCAGGTGGACTTCAACCTGCCGGAGCGCTTCGGGGCCTTCTATATCGACAGTAATTCGGAGAAGACGCAGCCGGTGATGATCCACCGCGCCATCTGCGGCTCGATGGAACGCTTCCTCGGCATCCTGATCGAAAACTTCGCCGGTCATTTGCCGCTCTGGGTCTCGCCGCTGCAGGTCGTAGTCGCGACGATCACCTCGGAAGCGGACGGTTATGGCGCAGAAGTTGCCGAAGCGCTGCGCGAGGCGGGACTCAACGTCGAGACTGACTTCCGAAATGAGAAGATCAACTACCAGATCCGCGCGCATTCCGTTACGAAAGTTCCCGTCATCATCGTCTGCGGGCGGAAGGAAGCCGAGGAACGGACTGTTAATATCCGCCGCCTAGGCAGCCCGGAGCAGACCTCGATGCCGCTCGAGGCGGCAATCGAGAACCTTGCCTGGGAAGCGACGCCGCCGGATATCCGCCGCAAGATCGAAGCCAAGAAGGCGAAGGCTGCCTGATTTCTGTCAGACAACTGTCATCGCTTTGAAATATAGCCGTCCGGTCTTCCACTTGAGGCCGGACGGCTTTGCGTTTCAAACAGCTATCTTATGCGAGCGAAAGCGATCCGCGTCTCAAGCGCTGGCTGATCCGCTCGATCGAGGGGCTTTCCGGCCGCGATCGTCACGTGCAGCTCTACGATATCTGGCGCCGCGATATCGTTCCGACGCGCGAAGGCGTATTCGGCAAACTCCTTGATCTCCTAGATGTCCGCTTCGTCATCAATGGTGCCTGGCCACCGCAACTAACCGCGGATCGACCGCTTGTCATCGTCGCCAACCATCCGTTCGGTATCGGAGACGGCATTGCCGTATTGGCGCTTGCCGAACAGCTTGGACGGTCATTCCGCGTTCTCGTCCATAACGAATTGCTCAAGGTCCCGGAAATGGCGGCCTATTCGCTTCCGGTATCGTTCGATGAGACGAAAGAGGCCGTCGGCCTCAACATGGAGACGCGGCGGGAGGCGGTCCGGCTTCTGAAGGATGGCGTTGTCGTCATCATCTTCCCGGCCGGAGGCGTCGCCACCGCGAAGAACGGTTTCGGCCGCGCCGAAGATTTGCCCTGGAAGATTTTTCCTGCCAAGCTCGTCCAGGCGGCCGGTGCAAGCGTTCTGCCAATCTATTTCGAGGGCCAGAACGGGCGGCTCTTTCATATCGTCAGTCGCTTCTCGCTGACCCTTCGCCTCTCATTGTTGATCCGCGAATTCCGCCGGCTGTCAGGCAAGACGATCATAGCGCATGCAGGTCCGGTCTTGCCTTACGAAAAGCTGAGGAGGAACGACCGCAAGGCCCTGCTGGCAGCACTTTACGATGCGGTCTTTTCGTTGGGTTCCGACATCAAACGAAAGCGCATCTGAAAATTCAATCGGTATCGGCGCCCGTCGTGCTGCTGCCCGGCAGCAGTTGTTCATAGGAAGGCAACGGCGCCTGCGCGGAACTCTGCGGCTCGCCGGCGGCCGCTGGCTGCGGGTCCTGCTGCCGCGTCGGCCCCCCGCCTGCCGGTT
>NZ_JABEPH010000470.1:0-3830 GCF_013004495.1 Rhizobium sp. SEMIA 4085 | reverse complement strand
CTGTATGGAGTGCCGGTTGCTCGAAGTAGATAAAGAATGATGAATAGCGTGTCGGCCTGCCCCCCGCTTCGGGTCGCGAATATGGCGCCCATGGCCATGACGTCGGGGTCGAGACAAAGGCAGGCTCCGGCATCGGTGCCGATGACGCTTCCTATATCGCCGCTGGCGCGAGGATCGCCGCCTCGGCCAAGGATATCTTCGATAAGTGCGACATGGTCGTGAAGGTCAAGGAGCCGCAGCCCTCGGAATGGGTGCAGCTTCGGGACGGCCAGCTTCTCTATACCTATCTCCACCTCGCGCCCGATCCAGAGCAGACCAAGGGCCTGCTTGCGTCCGGCGTCACCGCGATCGCTTATGAAACCGTTACCGACGAGCGCGGCGGTCTGCCGCTGCTTGCCCCGATGTCTGAAGTCGCGGGACGCCTGTCGATCCAGGCGGGGGCCACGGCGCTTCAAAAGGCCAATGGCGGCCTCGGCATCCTGCTCGGCGGGGTTCCCGGCGTGCTGCCGGCCGGGGCGGGGGTCGGGGGCGGGGGCGGCGTGGCCCTGCAGGCGCCCAGGGTGGCCGCCGGCGTGGGGGCGGAGGTCAGTTCCCCCGACCGTCCGCGCCCGCGCCCGCGCCAGCTCGACGCCATTGCCGGCGGCCGCACCCCCCCGCGTTATTCCCGCATCCGGGCCCTGGGGGAAGAGGTCTTCACCGCCGATCTCGTCATCGGCGCCGTGCTCATTCCCGGTGCGGCCGCACCAAAGCTCGTCACCCGCGAAATGCTGTCCGGCATGAAGAAAGGCTCAGTCATCGTCGATGTCGCGATCGACCAGGGCGGCTGCTTTGAAACCTCGCATGCGACGACACATTCCGAGCCGACCTACGAGGTCGAAGGCGTGGTGCACTACTGCGTCGCCAACATGCCGGGTGCGGTTCCTGTCACCTCCGCGCATGCGCTGAACAACGCAACGCTCGTCCATGGCCTGGCGCTTGCCGACCGCAGCCTGCGCGCCATCGCTGAGGACAAGCATCTGCGAAACGGTCTCAACGTCCACAGAGGCCGCATCACCAACAAGCCGGTCGCCGACGCGCTTGGTTATGAAGCCCACGCAGCGGAAAGCGTATTGAACGTAGCGTAATACCATCACGCTGCGTTAGATGAAGGCGCTGGCCTCGCTGAAGGCCGGCGCCTTTTGCTTGTCGATCCGGCACTGGAAGCAATTGTTGCGCGCCGAGCGCACATGCACGTATGCGATCTCCCGGCGCTTCAGCAGCTCTTCGGCATAGCCCGGAACATCGGTGGTCGCGGTGACGGCTCCGGTGCCGTAGACACTTCGATTGTTCTCGCCATAGCCGCGCACGATAAAGTCGCGGCTCGTCTTCAGCACCGGCGGCAGCTCTTCCTCCGCTTTATAACGCTCGCACCGGTTCTTGTGCAGGAAGATCGGGCCGGTCTCGGCATAGGGCTGCAATTCCGGAAACGGGCGGTAAGCGAAAACAAGCAGCAAGTCGCCGGCATCGATATTCTTCAGGCAATGACGGCAGGGATGCCCCGGTCCATCGGAAACCATCGTTTCGGGCAGATTGTCATAGGCATCGCGGCCACCGGTCCAAAGGTGCTCGGCATCGGCGGTCGGCATGGCGGAATAACAGATGGGTGGCATGGCAAATCTCCTTCGTGATTGCCATGAAATGCACTTTTAGAGCCGGCCAAACCACCCGATTCCTGCCGGCTCAGCTCTTCCTGGCAATTTCCAGCAGTTCCTTGTCGCTAAGCGGTCGGACGATGCCGGTGCCGGTTGAGACTGGAGAGAAGCCGAACATCTGATAGAGCTGTAGGGCGCGCGGATGGTCGAGGTTGTTGGTCGTTGTCGTGACGCGCGTTGGGTTCAGCGTCCAGATGGCGTAGAGCGCCTGCAGCAGGAACCACTTGCCGATGCCGAGGCCGAGCGCGTGCTCGATGAGGCCGAAATGGCAAAGTTCGATCGTATCCTCGTCCTCGCAGAAATACTCGTAGAAGCCGGCGGGTGCGCCGTTGACATAGAGCACGCTGATATTGTTGCGCTTGTCGTGCAGGGTTTCGGTAAGCGCCTCGTCGCTCATGCGCAGCCGGTCCACCCATTGCCAGCGGGCGCCGACCTGGCGGTAGAGATAGCGGTAGAACGGCAGCGGAATGCCCGGCGCGCGCATGATCGCCGTCTGGATGTTGACTGGCACCGGTAGGCTTGCCTTGGGCGGCGCCGTCATTTCCAGCCGGGTGATATGCGCCGTGAGCGAGGAGGGGGACTTCGCCATGGTGCGTCTCAGACCTTGATCGGGTCGGGCGGGCCGGTCACCACAGGGGTATCGTCGCGGCTGCCCCACTCGCTCCACGAGCCGTCATAGAGCTTGTTGTCGGTATGGCCGATCGATTCGAGCGCCAGCGTGATGATCGCAGCCGTAATCCCCGAGCCGCAGGAGGTGACGACCGGTTTCGAAAGGTCGATCCCCGCACTCTCGATGGTCTGCTTCAGCTCCGGCAGCGATTTGAAACGGCCCTGATTGGCAAAAACACCGGAGGGAAGGCTGCGGGCGCCTGGCATATGGCCGGAGCGCATGCCGGCCCGCGGCTCCGGCTCGGTGGCGGCGAAACGTCCGGCGCTGCGCGCCTCGGCGATCTGCAGCGCGCCGCTGGAAACGATGTCTCGCATGGTTTCGAGGGCGACGACGCTGCCTGCATCATAATTCGTCTTGAAGGTCGTCGGCTTATAGTTCGGGACATCCGTTTTCAGCGGTCTGCCCTCCGCCTTCCAGCCGTCGAGTCCGCCGTCGAGAACGAAGACGTTTTTCGCGCCCATGACCCGGAAGAGCCACCAGACGCGCGGCGAGGCGAACATGCCGATACCGTCATAGACCACGATACGGTCCGTCTCGCTGATACCGAGCTTGCCGGCTTCTTCGGCGAAATAATCCGGAGAGGGGATGGTATGCGGCAGCCCGGTGGAATGATCCGCAATCTTGTCTTGGTCGAAGCGGATCGCGCCCGGAATGTGGCCACTTGCATATTCGGCGTCCGCGTCGCGATTCTGCGCCGGGAGATAGAAAGAGGCATCCAGCACGCGCAGGTCCGGCTTTCCGAGCTCGCCCTGCAGCCAATCGGCCGAGACGACGAAACGGCTCTTCTCTTCGCTCATTCTGATCTCTCCCTGATTGTCTTAGGCTTCGTTGCCGGGCACGCCGAAGCGGATGCGGAAGCGGCGGTTCTCCTTACCCTTCTTCTCGATCTTGGCAATGTGGACCTGACCGACTTCCTGCGTTTCGGAGACATGTGTGCCGCCGCAGGGCTGGCTGTCAATCGCCGAGTTTTCGCCGATACAGACGAGGCTGACGCGGCCAAGTCCCATCGGCGGGCGCACGTTCTTCGATTTCACGATGCCGGGGTTCGCAGCCAGGTCCTCGTCGGTGATCCACTGGACATAGACCGGGTAGTTGTGGGCAACGAGTTCCATCATCTTCGCCGTCACCTCTTCCTTGTCGATCGTCTCGCTCATGTCGAAATCGATGCGGCTCTCGTCCTCGCCAACAGCGGCACCCGTGATCGGATAGGAACAGACGACCGAAAGCAGGTGGCAGGCTGTGTGCATGCGCATTAGCCGGTAGCGGCGCGGCCAGTCGACATGCAGGACGAGCCTTTCGCCGATTACCGGCTGCGGCTGGCCCGCAGACGGGACGTGGACGACGATATCCTTGGTCGCCCCGTGCTTCGTCGGGCCAAGGTCGATCTTCGAACCGTCGGCGCGCTCCAGAAAGCCCGTATCGCCCGGTTGGCCGCCGGACGCTGCATGAAAGCAGGCATGATCCAGCGA
>NZ_JABEPH010000045.1:0-23503 GCF_013004495.1 Rhizobium sp. SEMIA 4085 | reverse complement strand
TGGTGTCGTGCTCTTTTGTGGCAAGCAGAAAACGGAGTACGAGACGCTCAGTAGTATCGTGGGCGCGGATATGTGTACAAGAGACAGGGAGGGCCCTTACCTCGCCAAGGACGCGATCGTCGTAACCTGTGCCAAGGGCATCGAGCGGGCGACCGGCAACTTGTTGACAGACATGCTGGAGCGCGAATTGCCGCAACATCGCGTCGCGGTGCTTTCGGGGCCGGGTTTTGCATCCGACATCGCCAAAGGACTGCCGACCGCTATGGTAATTGCGGCATCGGACGTGGCCGTTGCCGAGCGGCTGGCGCAGGCGATTTCGGGCAGGACCTTCCGGCTCTATCCGTCGTCCGACCGTATCGGCGTGCAGCTTGGTGGTGCGTTGAAGAATGTATTGGCGATCGCCTGTGGTATCGTTGAAGGCTGCGGTATCGGCGATTCTGCGCGCGCGGCGCTGATCGCGCGCGGGCTGGCGGAAATGTCGCGCCTCGTCGTTGCCAAGGGCGGGCAGGCGGATACGGTGCGCGGGCTTTCCGGGCTGGGCGATCTTGTCCTGACGGCAACGAGCCATCAGTCGCGCAACCTGCGCTTCGGCATTGCGCTTGGCCGCGGTGAAAAGGCCGATCCTTTGCGAGGCGAATTGGTGGAAGGTGCCTTTGCCGCGGCCGTCGCCTCGCGGCTGGCGGAAGAGCTCGGCATCGCGATGCCGATCACGGACGCCGTCTCGGCGATCATCGAAGGTAAACTCAGCATCACCGAGGCCATCGAACAATTGATGACACGTCCGATTACGACCGAATAGGAGACAGACATGCTATTTGCCCTTCTCTGCAAGGACAAGCCGGGGCACCTCAACACACGCATGGAAACACGCGCGGCGCATTTGGAATATCTGGACAAGCTGAATGCCGAAGGCACGCTCAGCATGGCCGGACCGTTCCTCGACGGTGAAGGCAAGCCCTGCGGCAGCATGGTCATGGTCAAGGCCGATACCGCGCAAGCCGCCAAGGCACTAGCCGATGCCGATCCCTATGCGAAGGCTGGTCTTTTCGAGAGTGTCGAGATCAAGCCCTTCAACTGGGTCTTCAACAATCCGGAGGCATAAGGGATGGCCCATTGGCTCTATAAATCCGAACCTTCCTCCTGGTCTTGGGAGCAGCAGAAGGCCGCAGGCGAGAAAGGTACGGAGTGGACGGGCGTCCGCAATTATCTCGCCCGCAATAACATGCGCGCCATGCAGATCGGCGATAGAGGCTTCTTCTACCACTCGAATGACGGCCTGGAGATCGTCGGCATCGTCGAGGTCTGCGCATTGTCGCATCCGGATTCGACGGCGAAGGGCGACGATCGCTGGGATTGCGTCGATATCCGCGCTGTGCGCGATTTGCCCAAGCCGGTGACGCTGAAGGATGTCAAGGCGAATGAGAAACTTTCAAAGATGGCGCTGGTAACCTCGATGCGCCTTTCGGTCCAGCCGGTGACAGATGACGAGTGGCTCGAAGTCTGCCGCATGGGCGGCCTCGACAATCCGCCACGCTGACCGCATTGAAGACCGACCCGGAAATCTTCATCCGCGCCAATACGAAACTGATCACGCCGCCGCATGTGCCGGAGATCCGGTTGCATCTGGCGAACGAAGCTCATGAGCTTTGGCTCAAGACGGAGGAGGAACTGGCGGAGATCGGCCTGCCGCCGCCGTTCTGGGCCTTTGCCTGGGCGGGTGGCCAGGGACTTGCGCGTTATATTCTCGATCGTCCGGAAACGGTGCGAACTAAGCGCGTTTTCGACTTCGCAACAGGTTCGGGGATCGTCGCGATCGCGGCGAAGATGGCGGGTGCGGTGGCGGTAAAGGCGGTGGATATCGATCCATGGGCTGAAACGGCCGTGCGGCTCAATGCTGCTGCCAATGGGATCTCCGTTGATTTTAGCGGCGCCGATTTCGTAGGCAAGCCTGTCCCTGCCGATATCGTCCTGGCGGGCGACGTGTTCTATGACCGCGTCTTTGCGGACGCCCTCGTTGCGTGGTTCGACCGGCTGGCCAGCGAAGGCAAGGAGGTTCTGGTCGGCGATCCGGGACGGGCCTATTTGCCAAAGGAGCGCCTGGAGTTTTGCGCCATCTACGAAGTGCCGGTAACGCGGGCGCTCGAAGATAGCGAGAACAAGAAGACGACGGTCTGGCGGTTCAAGGCCTGATGACGCAGACGCTGGCCTCGTAGCTGCAAGGATCGGCTTGCACGGCAACGTCGATCACTTTGGGCCCGGGTGCGAGCGATCCGGTCTGCGGCGCACCGTAAAGTGCATAGCCGTCCGCACCGAAATAGGTGCCGCCTTCCGTTTCGTAAGCATAGGAGCCTGCATAAGTGCCATTGTAATCATAGCGCAGACGCTGTGGCGATCCGGCGATAGTGCTGCGGATGCGGTAGCCGTTCGATGACGGCGAGAAATGCTTGAGGCGAACATAACGGTTATGGCCGTGGCCATGGTGGCGATGATGACGACGATGAGCGCCGAACCAGGGTTTGGCGCTGTTTGCCCACTTGGCCTTGTTTGCCCAATGGGTCACGCCACGATGATGCCCAGCACGCTCGCCCGCCGTGGCAGGAAGCGCAATCAGGGCACACAACACCAGCGCAAAGACTTTCGACAGACGCTGGAACATCAGACGCAACCTCCGGAAATCCGATCGTTAACAAATCGTTAACGCCAGCTTGCGTCAAAACTACCTATGTGTCCACTGAGCGATGAAAAATCAGCATAAAATTTGATTCGGAAAAACCAGTTTCGATTTCCGGCAACTTCCCGGTAACGCGAATCGATTAAATTAAAAACAGACAGCAATTGTGCTTGTCGTCGGGGGCTTCGGTGATTAAACGTCGCCGTTGATGCAATGCACACAGACAAATTTGTCATTCCTGTGGTTGCCTCGAAATGCTCCGAAATCCGGGAGCGCAAGACGCCGCGAGGTTCTGATGGCGAATGTTACAAATAACCGGCCTCTGTCGCCGCATTTGCAAGTTTATAAACTAATTCCTACCATGGTCATGTCGATCGTCCATCGCATCACAGGGGCGGCTCTTTATTTCGGCACGCTGCTGATCGCCTGGTGGCTGATTGCGGCTGCGACCGGTCAGGCTTATTACGACTGGGTGAATTGGGTGCTCGGCAGCATCATCGGCAAGGCCGTCCTGCTTGGTTACACCTGGGCACTGCTCCATCACATGCTCGGCGGCCTGCGCCACCTGCTGTGGGATCTCGGCCATGGTTTCGAGAAGGAATTCTCCACCAAGCTTGCCATCGCCAACATCATCGGATCGCTCTGTCTTACCGTGCTGGTCTGGGTGATCGGCTTTATCATTCGCTTTTGAGGTCGCTCACATGGATATGCGTACCCCTCTGGGTAAAGTTCGCGGCCTTGGCTCGGCCAAGGAAGGCACCGAACACTTCTGGCGTCAGCGCCTGACGGCTGTCGCCAACCTCCCGCTCATCGTCTTCTTCGTGATCTTCATGATCGTTTATGCCGGCGCCCCTTATGCCGATGTCGTGCATGCGCTGTCGAACCCCTTCGTGGCAGTCATCATGGGACTGATGGTGATTTCAGGCATCATTCACATGCGTCTTGGCATGCAGGCAATCATCGAGGACTACGTGCACAGCGAAATCGGCAAGCTCGTGCTGCTGATGGTGAACACGTTTTTCGCGATCGCGGTCGCAGGCCTCTGTCTCTTTGCCATTCTGAAAATTGCTTTCGTAGGATAACCGTATCATGGCACCGACTTCACCCGCTCAGAATGGGAAAGCCTACAAATTTGTCGATCACTCCTATGACGTGATCGTTGTCGGCGCCGGCGGCGCCGGTCTTCGCGCAACGCTCGGCATGGCCGAACAGGGTTTCCGTACGGCCTGCATCACCAAAGTATTCCCGACCCGCTCGCACACGGTCGCGGCCCAGGGCGGCATCGCCGCCTCGCTGCAGAACATGACGCCGGACAGCTGGCAATGGCACCTCTACGACACGGTCAAGGGGTCCGACTGGCTCGGCGACGTCGATGCCATGCAGTATCTCGCCATGGAGGCGCCGAAGGCCGTCTATGAGCTCGAGCACTACGGCGTGCCCTTCTCGCGTAATGAGGAAGGCAAGATCTATCAGCGCCCATTCGGCGGCCATATGCAGAACTACGGCGAAGGTCCGCCGGTGCAGCGCACCTGCGCGGTTGCCGACCGCACCGGCCACGCCATTCTGCATACGCTTTACGGCCAGTCGCTGCGCTACAACGCCGAGTTTTTCGTCGAATATTTCGCGCTCGACCTCATCATGTCGGAAGACGGCAGCCGTTGTACTGGCGTTGTTGCCTGGTGCCTCGATGACGGCTCGATCCATCGCTTCGCGGCGAAAATGGTGGTGCTGGCGACCGGCGGCTACGGCCGTGCCTATTTCTCCGCGACCTCCGCCCATACCTGCACCGGCGACGGCGGCGGCATGGTGGCGCGCGCGGGGCTTCCGCTGCAGGACATGGAATTTGTGCAGTTCCATCCCACCGGAATCTACGGCTCCGGCTGTCTGATTACCGAAGGCGCGCGCGGGGAGGGCGGCTATCTCGTCAACTCCGAAGGTGAGCGCTTCATGGAACGCTACGCGCCTTCGGCCAAGGATCTTGCCTCGCGCGACGTGGTTTCGCGCTGCATGACGTTGGAAATCCGCGAAGGCCGCGGCGTCGGCAAGAACAAGGATCATATTTTCCTGCATCTGGACCATCTCGACCCGGCTGTTTTGCATGAACGCCTGCCGGGCATTTCCGAGAGCGCGAAGATTTTTGCCGGCGTCGATGTGACGCGCGAGCCGATCCCGGTTCTGCCGACCGTCCATTACAACATGGGCGGCATTCCGACGAACTATTGGGGTGAGGTGCTCAACGCCGACAGCGCCAATCCGGAACGCGTGATCCCCGGGTTGATGGCCGTCGGCGAAGCGGGCTGTGCTTCGGTGCATGGCGCGAACCGCCTCGGCTCGAACTCACTGATCGACCTCGTCGTTTTCGGCCGCGCTGCGGCAATCCGTGCCAGCGAGGTCATTGACCGCGCTGCGCCGACCCCGCATCTGAACATAGCTGCCTGTGACAAGATCATGGATCGCTTCGATGGTCTTCGCCACGCCAGTGGCGCAACGCCGACGGCGCATCTGCGCGAGAAGATGCAGCGCGCCATGCAGGAAGACGCCGCCGTGTTCCGCACCCAGGAGTCGCTGGAATCCGGCTGCGGGCGCATTTCCGCGATCTGGCAGGAGATGTCGGACATCAAGGTCACCGACCGTTCGATGATCTGGAATTCCGATCTCGTTGAGACGCTCGAGCTGCAAAACCTGATGGCGAATGCGATCACAACGATCTATGGCGCCGAGGCGCGCAAGGAAAGCCGTGGTTCGCATGCCCGCGAGGATTACACCGAAGGCGCATACGCCGGCCGCGACGACGTCAACTGGCGCAAGCACACGCTTGCCTGGGTCAGCAATGCCGGCGAGGTGAAGCTCGATTACCGTCCGGTTCATACCGAGCTCATCTCTGAAGGCATCGATCCCAACAAGATCGCGCCGAAGGCTCGTGTGTATTGACGATGGAAAAGTACCTCGGATTAGCTTCGTTCATTGCCGCGGTGCGGGCCGTCTCGCCCGCCATGGCGGCGGAGCGCTCCAAATTGCGTGCTCCCGGCGGCTTGACTGCCGCGGTCAGCAACGGGGTCGGTGTGTGTAAGACAGCGAATGCCGCGCAGCGTGCTCGCTCGTCGCTGGCAGCCCGCAACGCTGCTTTCGGTGGTTGTAGGGGTTGCGTGAAAACGGGGACTCCTGTCGGCAAACTAGGATTTTATCATGGTTGAACTCGCTCTCCCCAAGAACTCTCAGATGCGCGAAGGCAAGGTCTGGCCGAAGCCGGCGGGTGCGAAGAACACCCGTGAATTTCGCGTCTACCGCTGGAGCCCGGATGACGACCAGAACCCGTCGATCGACACCTTCTATATCGATGTCGACGACTGTGGCCCGATGGTTCTCGACGGCCTGCTCTACATCAAGAACAAGATCGATCCGACGTTGACGCTGCGCCGTTCCTGTCGCGAAGGCATCTGCGGTTCCTGCGCGATGAATATCGACGGCACGAACACGCTTGCCTGCACCAAGGGCATGGATGACATCAAGGGCACGGTTAAAATCTATCCATTGCCGCATTTGCCGGTGGTGAAGGATCTCGTTCCGGACCTGACGAATTTTTATGCGCAGCACCGCTCGATCGAACCCTGGCTGAAGACCGTATCTCCGGCACCTGCCAAGGAATGGAAGCAGAGCCACGAGGATCGCCAGAAGCTCGACGGCCTCTATGAGTGCATTCTCTGCGCCTGCTGCTCGACCTCCTGTCCGAGCTACTGGTGGAACGGCGACCGCTATCTCGGCCCGGCCGTCCTGCTGCAGGCCTATCGCTGGCTGATCGACTCAAGAGACGAGGCGACCGGCGAGCGGCTTGACGACCTCGAAGATCCGTTCCGGCTTTACCGCTGCCACACGATCATGAACTGTGCGCAGACCTGCCCTAAGGGTCTCAATCCGGCAAAGGCCATTGCCGAGATCAAGAAGATGATGGTTGAGCGCCGGTTCTGATAGCCGATGCTCGCCAAATGCCCGGCGCAGACAGAGGCTGCGCCGGATTCTTCCGAATTTTTGCAGGCACCGGTCTGAATCCGGCGAGGGATTGTGCAGATCATCACCTTGCTGACAAATTCTATCTGCAGGAAGTTCTCCGGCAGGCAAGTTGAATTGCTCCATTTCCGGCATAAGTATTGTCGCGAGCAATTTATGGCTGTGCCGACTTGATTAACTAAAGTGAAATACGCTAATTCGAAAATCAGTCTGATGACCAATTCTGTGCTGCTAGAGCGGACAATCGGGAGCATGATGATGCAGTTGCGATATGCGATGACGGGTGTGGCGGTTGTTCTGTCATTGGCGGGCTGCCAGCGCACGGCATATGACAATGCGAGTTACAGCTCGCCGGCACCGCTAACCGCGCAGCCTGTACCTTCCGTCCAGGGCGGACAGCTTCCGCCACCGGCAGGCGCCTCGCAGTTTCCCGCCGCTCCGACGGGAGCGCCCGCGGAACCGGGCCAGCCGGGCGCCATGGCGTCCAATGCCCTTGACGTCTCCAAGGAATCCATGGTCGGCAGCTGGCGCGTCAACGGCAGGTGCGACATGTTCCTGACGCTGACCAATCTCGGTAGCGGCTCACGCGGCGGCACGCGCGGCTGCGTCGGCGAGCTGACGGCAATGGGCTCCTGGGAAGTCTCCGGCAAGCAGGTTCTTCTCAAGGATCGCAGCGGCAACCAGATCGGCAGCGTCTACAAGACCGCAGACAACAGCTTCAGCGGCCAGACGAGTACCGGCCAACCGATCACCCTCAGCCGGTAAGATAACCGGCGGCCACCCCGCCGACGACGCGTAGGCGGACTCTTCCTCATGCAGCCTATCCCCGACTACACTTCGAGCGTCAGCGAGCACTTGAAATCGCTGACGGCCTCCGGCGCTCTCCAGATCGATTCAGCACAGATGGATGTGGCAAAAAGCCTCGATCGGGTGCTTCTTGAACTGAAGCGCCGCCGCCCGGCCGCTAAATCGAGCTCGCTCGGCTGGCTCTTCGCTTCGAAGAAAAAGGCGAGCGAAGGCATCAAGGGACTCTATATTCACGGCAGCGTCGGGCGCGGCAAGACGATGCTGATGGATATCTTCTACCGCATGGCGCCCTGTTCGAAGAAACGCCGTGCGCACTTCCACGAATTCATGGCCGATGTTCACAACCGCATCGCCGCGCACCGGCTCAAGCTGAAGAACGGCGAGATAAAGCAGGCCGATCCCGTGCCGCCCGTGGCTGCCGCACTTTACCAGGAGGCCGAACTTCTCTGCTTCGATGAGTTTACGGTGACGGACATCGCTGATGCGATGATCCTCTCGCGGCTGTTCTCCGAGCTTTTTGCGCGTGGCTGCGTGCTCATCGCGACCTCGAATGTCGAGCCCGACAATCTCTACAAGGACGGCCTCAATCGCGGTCTCTTCTTGCCTTTCATCGGTCTCCTCAGGAAGAATGTCGAGGTCGTGACGCTCGACTCCCCGACGGATTACCGGATGGAGAAGCTGAACAGCCAGCCGGTCTATCTGACGCCGATCGACGAGCGGACGGATATGGCCATGGACGCGTCCTGGGCGCAGGCGCTGGACGGGCGCAAGGCGCAGCCTTTCGATATCCCGATGAAAGGTCGATCGATCCATGTGCCGCTCGCAGTCGATCGCATGGCGCGCTTTTCCTTTGCCGATCTTTGCGAGAAGCCGCTCGGTGCTGCTGATTTTCTCGCGATCGCCAAGCGTTTCGATACGATCTTTGTCGATCGCATCCCGATGCTCGGTCCGGACAAGCGGAACCAGGCGAAGCGTTTCATCATTCTTGTCGACACGCTCTACGACCACGGCGTTCGCCTTCATGCGTCGGCTGCGGCAATGCCGGAAGATTTACTGATCGAACGGCGCGGGACGGAAGGCTTCGAATTCGATCGCACCGCATCGCGCCTTTTTGAGATGCGTAGCGCGGAATATCTCGCGATGCACCATAAAAAACACGCCGCCGAGTAACAGTTTCGCAACAAAATATCTTACGTTTACGTAAGATATTTTGTATCTAAACGATTGAAATTGCTGATCCAAAAATAACACGTTGCCATTATTTGGCTTTAGGGCTATGCGATTGCGTCATTGGACGACGCCCCGGACGCGCCGCCCGCCTGATTTTGATCGCAAAGGAAACAGCGAAATGGCGCGTAACAAGATCGCACTTATCGGTTCTGGCATGATTGGTGGCACGCTGGCGCATCTCGCCGGCCTGAAAGAGCTCGGCGACATCGTTCTCTTCGACATCGCCGACGGCATTCCACAGGGCAAGGGCCTCGATATCGCCCAGTCGTCCCCGGTCGAAGGCTTTGATGCCAATCTGACGGGTGCCAGCGACTATTCTGCGATCGAAGGCGCAGACGTCTGCATCGTCACCGCCGGCGTTCCGCGCAAGCCAGGCATGAGCCGCGACGACCTTCTCGGCATCAACCTCAAGGTCATGGAGCAGGTCGGCGCCGGCATCAAGAAATATGCCCCGAACGCTTTCGTCATCTGCATCACCAATCCGCTCGACGCCATGGTTTGGGCGCTGCAGAAGTTTTCCGGCCTTCCGGCCAACAAGGTCGTCGGCATGGCGGGTGTTCTCGATAGCTCGCGCTTTCGCCTCTTCCTCGCCAAGGAATTCAACGTTTCCGTTCAGGACGTCACTGCTTTCGTTCTCGGCGGCCACGGCGACACGATGGTGCCGCTTGCTCGCTACTCCACCGTTGCCGGCATTCCGCTCACCGACCTCATCACCATGGGTTGGGTCACCAAGGAACGGCTCGAGGAAATCATCCAGCGCACCCGTGACGGCGGTGCCGAAATCGTCGGCCTCCTGAAGACCGGATCGGCCTACTACGCTCCGGCAGCCTCGGCAATCGAGATGGCCGAGGCCTACCTCAAGGACAAGAAGCGCGTTCTGCCCTGCGCGGCGCATCTCTCCGGCCAGTACGGCGTCAAGGACATGTATGTCGGCGTTCCGACAGTTATCGGTGCCGGCGGCGTCGAGCGCGTCATCGAGATCGACCTCAACAAGGCCGAGAAGGAAGCCTTCGACAAGTCGGTCGGCGCCGTCGCCGGCCTGTGCGAAGCCTGCATCAACATCGCGCCCGCGCTGAAGTAATCAAAACAGGAATAAACCCATGAACATTCATGAATATCAGGCCAAGGCTCTGCTGAAGAGCTATGGCGCACCGGTCGCTGAAGGTGTGGCCATCTTCAAGGCCGACGAAGCCGAGGCTGCGGCAAAAGAATTGCCGGGTCCGCTCTACGTCGTGAAAAGCCAGATACACGCCGGCGGCCGCGGCAAGGGTAAATTCAAGGAACTCTCGCCGGAAGCCAAAGGTGGCGTTCGCCTTGCGAAGTCGATCGACGAAGTCGTCGCCAATGCCAAGGAAATGCTCGGCAATACGCTGGTCACCAAGCAGACCGGCCCGGCCGGCAAGCAGGTCAACCGCCTCTACATCGAAGACGGCGCCGATATCGACCGCGAACTCTATCTCTCAATTCTCGTCGACCGTTCCGTCGGCCAGGTTGCCTTCGTCGTTTCGACGGAAGGCGGCATGGACATCGAGACCGTTGCGCACGACACGCCCGAGAAGATCATCACCGTCGCTATCGACCCCGTTAAGGGCGTAACGGCCGAAGACAGCAAGAAGCTTGCGGATGCGCTCAATCTCCAAGGCGAAGCCCGCAAGGATGGAGACACGCTGTTCCCGATCCTCTACAAGGCTTTCGTCGAAAAGGACATGAGCCTGCTCGAAGTCAATCCGCTGATCGTCATGAAGAACGGTCGCCTGCGCGTCCTCGACGCCAAGGTATCCTTCGACGGCAACGCGCTCTTCCGTCACGAAGACATCGTCGCTCTGCGCGACAAAACGGAAGAAGACGAGAAGGAAATCGAAGCCTCCAAATACGACCTTGCCTACGTTGCCCTCGACGGCAATATCGGCTGCATGGTCAATGGGGCGGGCCTTGCCATGGCGACCATGGACATCATCAAGCTCTACGGCGCCGAGCCTGCGAACTTCCTCGATGTCGGCGGCGGTGCGTCGAAGGAAAAGGTCACCGCGGCGTTCAAGATCATCACTGCCGATCCGGCCGTGAAGGGCATCCTGGTCAATATCTTCGGCGGCATCATGCGCTGCGACGTCATCGCCGAAGGCGTGATCGCGGCGGTGAAGGACGTAGGCCTCCAGGTGCCGCTCGTCGTCCGTCTCGAGGGCACCAATGTAGAACTCGGCAAGAAAATCATACGAGAGAGCGGGCTGAACGTGATCCCTGCCGACGATCTTGACGACGCGGCGAAGAAGATCGTCGCTGCTGTGAAAGGGAACTAAGGCATGTCCATTCTCGTCAATAAAGACACCAAGGTCCTCGTCCAGGGGCTGACCGGCAAGACCGGCACTTTCCACACCGAGCAGGCGCTTGCCTATTACGGCACCAAGATGGTCGGCGGCATCCATCCGAAGAAGGGTGGCGAGACATGGGGGTCGCTCGAAGGCGAAGCACATCTGCCGATCTTTGCCTCCGTCGCCGAGGGCAAGGAAAGGACCGGTGCCGACGCATCGGTGATCTATGTGCCACCGGCCGGCGCCGCCGAGGCGATCATCGAGGCGATCGAGGCGGAAATTTCGCTCATTATCTGCATCACGGAAGGCATTCCGGTCGAAGACATGATCAAGGTCAAGTCCAAGCTCGACAAGTCGAAGTCGCGACTGATCGGTCCGAACTGCCCGGGTGTCCTGACGCCTGAGGAATGCAAGATCGGCATCATGCCGGGCTCCATCTTCAAAAAGGGTTCGGTCGGCGTTCTCTCGCGCTCCGGCACGCTGACCTATGAAGCTGTCTTCCAGACCTCGAATGAAGGTCTCGGCCAAACGACGGCAGTCGGCATCGGCGGCGACCCGGTCAAGGGCACCGAGTTCATCGACGTACTCGAGATGTTCCTTGCCGACGACGAAACCAAGTCGATCATCATGATCGGCGAAATCGGCGGATCGGCTGAAGAAGACGCGGCTCAGTTCCTCAAGGACGAAGCCAAGCGTGGACGCAAGAAGCCGATGGTCGGCTTCATCGCCGGGCGAACGGCACCTCCCGGCCGCACCATGGGCCATGCCGGCGCCGTGATTTCCGGCGGCAAGGGCGGCGCGGAAGACAAGATCGCGGCTATGGAAGCGGCCGGCATCACCGTGTCGCCGTCTCCGGCTCGCCTCGGCAAGACGCTGGTTGAAGTCCTCAAGGGCTAAGCCAACTTATATATCCGGGCGGAAGAAAGCACCTGCGCTTGCGCCCGGCCCCAGGTTTTCGACAGCAGGTGTGCCGCGGACAGGCGGCAAATTCGAATGCGGCAGCCGGGTAGAGCCGGCAAATTCATCAAAAGTCAGGAGGCGGGCGGAAAGCGTCCGCGTAAAACCATGGCACGGCAAGAAGCCAACGAGCAGTTTCAGATCACCTCGTTTCTGGATGGCGCCAATGCTGCCTATATCGAGCAGCTCTATGCAAGCTACGAAGAGGATCCATCATCGGTCGACGATCAGTGGCGGACTTTCTTCAAGGCGCTGGAAGACGATCCGAACGATGTGAAGAAGGCGGCCAAGGGCGCTTCCTGGCGCAAGAAGAACTGGCCGATTCAGGCCGGCGGCGATCTTGTATCTGCGCTCGACGGTGATTGGGGTACGGTCGAGAAGGTCATCGAAACCAAGGTGAAGGCAAAGGCCGAAGCTGCCGGCAAGCCGACCGACGGCGCTGACATCCTCCAGGCGACGCGCGACTCCGTTCGTGCCATCATGATGATCCGCGCCTATCGCATGCGCGGCCATCTGCATGCCAAGCTCGATCCGCTAGGCATCGCAGCACCGGTCGAAGACTACAAGGAACTGTCGCCGGAAGCCTACGGCTTCAGCGCGGCCGACTACGATCGCAAGATCTTCATCGACAACGTGCTCGGTCTCGAATACGCGACCATTCCGCAGATGATCGAGATCCTCGAGCGAACCTATTGCTCGACTCTCGGCGTCGAGTTCATGCACATGTCCAATCCGGAAGAGAAGGCCTGGATTCAGGAACGCATCGAAGGGCCGGACAAGGGCGTTGCGTTCACGCCGGAAGGCAAGAAGGCGATCCTTGCCAAGCTCGTCGAAGCGGAAGGCTATGAGCAGTTCCTCGACGTCAAGTTCAAGGGCACCAAGCGCTTCGGCCTCGATGGCGGTGAATCACTGATCCCGGCTCTTGAGCAGATCCTGAAGCGTGGCGGGCACCTCGGCCTGAGGGAAGCCGTGTTCGGCATGGCGCATCGCGGCCGCTTGAACGTGCTCAGCCAAGTGATGGGAAAGCCGCATCGCGCCATCTTCCATGAGTTCAAGGGTGGTTCCTATGCGCCCGACGAGGTCGAAGGTTCAGGCGACGTGAAGTACCATCTCGGTGCATCTTCCGACCGCGAATTCGACGGCAACAAGGTTCACGTTTCGCTGACGGCAAACCCTTCCCACCTTGAAATCGTCGACCCCGTCGTCATGGGCAAGGCGCGCGCCAAGCAGGACATGAGTGCTACCGTATGGGAAGGCGATGTCATTCCGCTCTCCGAGCGCGCCAAGATTCTGCCGTTGCTGATCCACGGCGATGCGGCTTTCGCGGGCCAGGGCGTCATCGCTGAAATTCTAGGCCTTTCGGGTCTTCGCGGCCACCGTGTCGCCGGAACGATGCATGTCATCATCAACAACCAGATCGGCTTTACGACGAACCCGGCCTTCTCCCGTTCGTCGCCCTATCCGTCCGACGTTGCCAAGATGATCGAGGCCCCGATCTTCCACGTCAATGGCGACGATCCGGAAGCTGTGGTCTACGCCGCGAAAATCGCGACCGAGTTCCGCATGAAGTTCCACAAGCCGGTCGTGATAGACATGTTCTGCTATCGCCGCTACGGCCACAACGAAGGCGACGAACCGTCCTTCACCCAGCCGAAGATGTACAAGGTGATCCGAGGCCACAAGACGGTGTTCCAGCTTTACGCCGAGCGTCTTGTTGCGCAAGGCCTGCTGACCGAAGGCGAAGTCGAGAAGATGAAGGCCGACTGGCGCGCTCATCTCGAGCAGGAGTTCGAGGCCGGGCAGTCCTACAAGCCGAACAAGGCCGACTGGCTGGACGGCGAATGGTCTGGTCTGCGCACGGCCGATAACGCCGACGAACAGCGCCGTGGCAAGACGGCCGTACCGATGAAACAATTGAAGGAGATCGGCCGCAAGCTCTCGGAAGTGCCGGCGGGCTTCAACGCGCACCGCACGATCCAGCGCTTCATGGAAAACCGGGCCAACATGATCCAGACGGGCGAAGGCATCGACTGGGCCATGGGCGAGGCGCTCGCTTTTGGTGCACTCTGCCTCGAAGGCCATAAGATCCGTCTTTCGGGTCAGGATTGCGAACGCGGCACTTTCTCGCAGCGCCATTCGGTCCTTTACGATCAGGAGACCGAAGCGCGTTATATCCCGCTCGCCAACCTGTCGCCGACGCAGGCCCGCTACGAGGTCATCAACTCGATGCTCTCCGAAGAGGCCGTTCTCGGCTTCGAATACGGCTATTCGCTGGCGCGCCCGAACGCGCTCACGCTCTGGGAAGCGCAGTTCGGCGACTTCGCAAACGGTGCGCAGGTCGTCTTCGACCAATTCATTTCGTCGGGCGAACGCAAGTGGCTGCGCATGTCGGGTCTCGTCTGCCTGCTGCCGCATGGTTACGAAGGTCAGGGTCCGGAACACTCTTCGGCCCGCCTGGAACGCTTCCTGCAGCTTTGTGCGGAAGACAACATGCAGGTTGCCAACGTGACGACCCCGGCGAACTACTTCCATATCCTGCGCCGTCAGTTGAAGCGCGACTTCCGCAAGCCGCTGGTCCTGATGACGCCGAAGTCGTTGCTGCGCCACAAGCGGGCGGTTTCGAGCCTCGCAGAGATGGCCGGCGAATCCTCCTTCCACCGCCTCCTCTGGGACGATGCAGAGGTCGTCAAGGACGGACCGATCAAGCTGCAGAAAGACAACAAGATCCGCCGCGTCGTCATGTGCTCCGGCAAGGTCTATTATGATCTTCTGGAAGAGCGCGAAAAGCGCGGTATCGACGATGTCTATCTGCTGCGCGTCGAGCAGCTCTACCCGTTCCCGGCCAAGGCGCTCATCAACGAGCTCTCCCGCTTCCGCAATGCGGAAATGGTCTGGTGCCAGGAAGAGCCGAAGAACATGGGCGCATGGTCGTTCATCGATCCGTATCTCGAGTGGGTTCTTGCCCATATCGATGCGAAGTATCAGCGCGTCCGTTACACCGGACGTCCGGCTGCCGCTTCCCCGGCAACGGGCCTGATGTCCAAGCATCTGTCGCAGCTCGCTGCATTCCTTGAGGATGCGCTGGGCGGCTGAGGAGTTGGGGCGATGGCATATTTCTTCTTGAGACTTGTGCCGCCTCGTTCCCGCTTTCCGAACGACGCGACCGGGGAGGAAATGGCTGCGATGGAACGGCATGCCGAATATTGGCGCCACAACGCAGAAGCGGGATCGGCAATTGCTGTCGGCCCCGTCTTCGAGGGCGAAGGCGCCTGGGGCATGGCGGTCGTCTCAGTCGAGGATCGGGAGGCCGCAAAGGCGCTTGCCGATGCCGATCCGATCGTCCGCTCCAGTTTCGGTTTCCACTTCGAAATTTTGCCAATGCCCTCGATCATTCTCCGGCCGTCTTCTGCCGGAAACGAATAAACGAAAACAAGCAAATCAGGATTTGAACAATGGCCACAGAAATCCGCGTTCCAACTCTCGGTGAATCCGTCAGCGAGGCAACCGTCGGCACCTGGTTCAAGAAGGTTGGCGACGCCATCAAGGCCGATGAGCCGATTCTAGAGCTTGAAACCGACAAGGTGACCATCGAAGTACCGGCACCGACCTCCGGCACGTTGTCCGAAATCGTTGCCCAGGCCGGCGAAACCGTGGGCCTCGGCGCTCTGCTCGGCCAGATCGCCGCAGGCGCTGCAGCTCCGGCTGCCGCTCCCGCAAAGGCTGCCGAGCCGGCCGTCGCTGCTCCCGCCCAGGCAACACCTGCAGCTCCGGCTGCTGCCGCTGCGGCACCGGTTGCTTCCGCCCCGGCCCCGGCTTCCACCATGCCGGCGGCGCCGGCTGCCGCCAAGATGCTCGCTGAGAACAATCTCTCGGCCGATCAGGTCGAAGGCAGTGGCAAGCGTGGCCAGGTGCTGAAGGGCGATGTGATCGCTGCCGTCGCCAAGGGCCTTTCCGCCCCGGCTGCTGCGCCTGCCGCTCCCGCTGCCGTCCGCGGCCCATCGACCGTTGAGGACGCCGGCCGCGAGGAGCGCGTGAAGATGACGCGCCTGCGCCAGACGATTGCCAAGCGCCTCAAGGATGCGCAGAACACCGCGGCCATGCTCACCACGTACAACGAGGTGGACATGAAGGCAGTCATGGACCTGCGCGCCAAGTACAAAGACGTCTTCGAAAAGAAGCATGGCGTCAAACTCGGCTTCATGGGCTTCTTCACCAAGGCTGTGACCCACGCCCTGAAGGAACTGCCGGCCGTCAACGCCGAGATCGATGGCACCGACATCATCTACAAGAACTACTGCCACATCGGCATGGCTGTCGGCACGGACAAGGGCCTGGTCGTTCCGATCATCCGCGATGCCGACCAGATGTCGATTGCCGAGATCGAGAAAGACCTTGGCCGTCTCGCCAAGGCTGCACGCGACGGCACGCTCTCGATGGCCGACATGCAGGGCGGCACCTTCACGATCACCAATGGCGGCGTCTATGGTTCGCTGATGTCCTCGCCGATCCTCAATGCGCCGCAGTCGGGCATTCTCGGCATGCACAAGATCCAGGAGCGTCCGGTCGTTGTCGGCGGCCAGATCGTCATCCGTCCGATGATGTATCTGGCACTCTCCTACGATCACCGCATCGTCGACGGTAAGGAAGCCGTGACCTTCCTCGTCCGCGTCAAGGAAAGCCTGGAAGATCCCGAGCGTCTGGTTCTCGATCTCTAAGAGAATGATGGGGCCGCGCGAGCGGCCCTGTTTTTCGCGGCAAGGAGTGCCTTATGGCGCGTGGAGTTCCGGCAGCGGACGGCAGTTCGCTTCTAATCGTTAGGCTGAAATTGGCGGCTGCCCTGGCGGCGCCACTTTTCCTGTGCGCAATGACGGGAGCTGCGCTTTCGGCCGAGTGCAAGCAGTCTGATGCCGTCTATGCCGATCGCGACGGCGCTTATGAACTCCGCTTTTCGCCGCTCGGTTCCGAAGCCGCCGCGGCAAGCAATCAGTTCAAGATCAATGTCTTGAAGACCTCGATCGTTCTGGACGGCTATGTGATGCCGTCGGAGGATCCCGATCGTGCTATCGGCATCGTCATGTTCAACTGCCCGGATGGTGATGTGACGGGTGCGGATCTCGATGCCTGCACGATCTGGCAAGGGCCGGTCTACAGCGTCCGTGCCGCGGGCGAACTGGATAATCTTCAGGCGGAGGCGCAGGGCGCTGCTGACAGGATCGTGCTGCCTGGCCTCGGTCCGGCGATCCGCGAGTCCTCGATTTGGGGCGAAGGCAAGGCGACGGTCGCGCCCTGGGATGTCCTGACCTTCAAGGAATGCGCGAAATGAGTGATGTGCCTGTTTTGCTCGTGACCGGCGCAAGCCGCGGCATCGGTGCTGCCGTCTCAAGGCTTGCTGCCAAACAAGGCTGGCGGGTTGCCGTGAATTATGTCTCCAACAGGGCAGCCGCGGATGCCGTCATTGAAGCGATCACGGCGGACGGCGGCGAGGCGATTGCCGTCAAAGGCGATGTCGGCAACGCCGCTGATATCACCTCGATGTTCGAAACCGTTGATCGCCATTTCGGGCGGCTTGATGGGCTGGTGAACAATGCCGGTATCGTCGATACGGCTCAGCGCGTCGACGAAATGAGCGTCGAGCGCATCGAGCGGATGATGCGCGTCAATGTCACCGGCTCCATTCTCTGCGCGGCGGAGGCTGTTCGTCGCATGTCGAGCAAGCATGGCGGCAAGGGCGGAGCGATCGTCAACATCTCGTCGATGGCGGCGATCATCGGATCACCGTCGCAATATGTGGATTACGCCGCTTCGAAGGCGGCGATCGATACCTTCACGATCGGGCTCGCCCGCGAAGTCGCCGCGGATGGCATCCGCGTGAATGCGATCCGTCCGGGAATTATCGACACCGATATTCACGCCTCCGGCGGACTGCCGGACCGTGCGCGCGACATGGCGCCGAACATTCCGATGCAGCGGCCGGGAACGGCAGAAGAGGTGGCCGATGCCGTCCTCTATCTTCTTTCTTCTGCGGCCTCCTACGTCACGGGTGCAATCCTCAACGTCAGCGGTGGGCGGTAGGTCGCAAAGGGTAAACGATGCAAATTCTTCGCCGGCGTCTCGATCCTCTTCACCGTCAAGTCCATCGCGACCGCTTCGTTGCCAGCAACAAATGGTTCAACCGCATCGCCGGCGCCGCATTGGTCGGCCTCGGCTTCCGCCTCGCACTCACCCGCGCGGCCGACTAAACGATTAAAGCAAAGGAAAAGAAACAATGTCCTATGATGTGATCATTATCGGAACCGGCCCCGGCGGCTATGTCGCCGCGATCAAGGCGGCCCAGCTCGGCCTCAAGGTCGCGGTCGTCGAAAAGCGCGCGACCTTCGGCGGCACCTGCCTTAATGTCGGATGCATTCCCTCCAAGGCGTTGCTGCATGCTTCCGAAATGTTCCATCATGCCGGTCACGGCATGGATGCGCTCGGCATCGAAATACCGCGTCCGACGCTTAATCTCGAAAAGATGCTGGCGCACAAGGATGCGACGGTGAAGTCGAATGTCGACGGCGTCGCCTTCCTCTTCAAGAAGAACAAGATCGATGCCTTCCAAGGCACCGGCAAGATCGTTTCCGCCGGGAAAGTTTCCGTGACCGCCGACGACGGCAAGGTCCAGGAGATCGAAGGCAAGAACATCGTGATAGCCACAGGCTCCGATGTTGCCGGCATCCCAGGCGTTCAAGTCGAGTTCGATGAAAAGGTGATCATCTCCTCGACCGGCGGTATTGCGCTGGAGAATGTGCCGGAAACGATGATCGTCGTCGGTGGCGGCGTCATCGGTCTCGAATTGGGCTCTGTCTGGTCACGCCTCGGTGCGAAGGTGACCGTCGTCGAATATCTCGACACGATCCTCGGCGGCATGGATGGCGACGTAGCAAAGCAGTTCCAGCGTATGCTCGCCAAGCAGGGCATCGAATTCAACCTCGGCGCCAAGGTCGTTGGCGTCGAGAAGGGCGGCACGGGTGCCAAGGTGACGTTCGAACCGGTCAAGGGCGGCGACAAGGTGACGCTCGAAGCGGAAGTCGTTCTCATCGCCACTGGCCGCTTGCCCTATACGGCAGGCCTCGGCCTTGAAGAGGCGGGTGTCAAACTCGACAATCGCGGTCGCGTCGAGATCGACGGCCACTTCAAGACCAATGTCGCCGGCATTTATGCAATCGGCGACGTCGTGAAGGGTCCCATGCTGGCCCACAAGGCGGAAGACGAAGGCGTGGCGCTTGCCGAAATCCTTGCCGGTCAGGCCGGTCATGTGAATTACGACGTCATCCCGAGCGTCGTCTACACACAGCCGGAAGTCGCCTCCGTCGGCAAGACCGAGGAAGAGCTGAAGGCTGCAGGCATCGCCTATAAAGCTGGCAAGTTCCCGTTCACGGCAAATGGCCGCGCTCGCGCGATGCTCGCGACAGACGGCTTCGTAAAGATCCTGTCGGACAAGGCGACGGACCGCGTTCTCGGCGGTCATATTGTCGGCTTCGGTGCCGGCGAGATGATCCACGAGATTGCCGTTCTCATGGAGTTTGGCGGTTCTGCCGAGGATCTCGGCCGCACCTGCCATGCGCATCCGACAATGTCGGAAGCAGTGAAGGAAGCGGCACTCGCTGCCTTCTTCAAGCCGATCCATATGTAAATCCCGAAGACCGAGCTCAGACAGCCGCGGTTCGCAAGGACCGCGGCTTTTTTAATGGCTTCGGCCAGATGCCTTCACCATACTGGTCTGAAGTGCGATTTAAGTCTGGCTTCGGTCCCGCGAGCACGAGCAACCGGATAGCTGAAATGAAGGATATGCGCGTAGCTTCAATTCACTTGCGTGACGGTGAAACCTTGTTTGCGCAGAAGTTCGATCACTCCGCCATCGCCTGGCAGATGCAGGGCGCCGACCGCCATGAAGACATTGCCGTTGGCGAGAATCGGAGCTGCGCGCTCGGCCATTATTTTGTTGCGGTCGAGGATGATGCGCTGCTCGAAGCTGGCGTAATCGCTCTCCTCGTCCTTGCCGTCCGGCGAAACTGTCTTCAGCATCGGTATGGTCATGCCGATGTCGCCGGAGAGATAGAGATCGGTCATCGTTTCCACGACGTCGTTCATCTTGGAGCCGAGCTCTAGGGTCTCGATCAGTGACTTCAGATGGAATTCGACCGGAAGTTCGGCCATTGCCTGCAGTTGTTCGGCAAGCGTTTCGAGCCCGCGCACCTGCTTGCCTTCGGCGGTTGCGTCGGCTGCGATCTTCTGATCGAGGAAGGGGATACCCTTCGCCTTGCGGGAAATTTCGCAGGCGGGGAGCGCGACGGCGCTCGCAATCATCCAGGGTCGCATGCGCGAAACGGCGGAGAGCGGAATGCCGCGTCGCTTGAGGCCAGCACCGAGACGGGCGTAATCCTCGCGCGACAGGAGTTTTTCGATCGTCGTCCCATCGGTGAACATGGTGAGGTCCGGCCGGGCGAGGAGGGCGGCGGCCGCCTTCTTCTCACTCAGGATCTCATCGGATTCGATGACGATCGTATCGGCGCCATCACGGGCGGCCTGGGCGTAGAGCGGCAGGTTCAGCACGCGTGGATCAGTGACATGCATGCTGCCAAGCAGAAACGAGGTCTTCAGGCCGGGCTTTTCGATTTTCCAGAAAATGCCTTTGCCGTTCGGCGTCGCATCCGCTTCCTTGACGACCTCTGCATAGCGGGCAGGATCGTTTTGCTGCAGCTCGGTCATCAGGTTCTTGCCGGTGCAGGTATCGTCGGCAGCCTGCGCCGAAGACACCGCAAGGAGCCCGGCGAGAAGCGCGGCGGCAAGCAGCATATGGAAGGCTGCAATCAGCCCGAGCAACATATTGTCCGGTGTCGCAATGCGCAGACTAAGGTGGCCGATGGTGATCGTCATGATGATGTTCCGGTCACAATGTATGAGAGCTCATGCTCTACGCCTTGCATGCGCATTTTGCCTTAAGAGAATGCGTTAACAAAAAATTACGCCCTTGGATGAGCACGATCGTAAACTTCCAGCAAACGCGATGAATCGACGCCGGTATAGACTTGGGTCGTCGACAGGCTTGCGTGACCGAGCAGTTCCTGGATCGTCCTCAGATCGCCGCCGCCAGCCAGCAGATGGGTTGCAAAAGAATGACGCAACGCATGCGGTGTTGCCGTTTCCGGCAATCCGAAGGCGCTGCGCATCCGCTGCATCGTGCGCTGGATGATCCCAGCCTGAAGCTTGCCGCCGCGAGCGCCGCGGAAGAGCGGTTCTCCGCTCTCCAGATGGTAGGGGCAGAGAGAGCGGTATTTCTCAACGGCTTCAAGAACAACGGGCAGCAGCGGAACCAGGCGCGTCTTGTTGCCCTTGCCGGTGATGCGCAGTGTTGTGGCGCCTGCATGCAAGCTGTCCGCAGTCAGGTCAAGTGCCTCGGCAATGCGCAGACCGCAGCCATAGAGGAGCGTGAAAACGGCGGCATCGCGCGCAGCGATCCATGGTTCCTCGTGAAGCTGTGCCTCGTCGCTGGCGACATTGATCGCCTGCTTGTCGGAGAGTGGTTTCGGCAGCGATTTCGGCTGTTTCGGCGAGCGAACGGCTCCCGCTCCGGCAGCGTTCACCAAACCTTTTTTTTCCAGATATCGTAGCAGCGACCGAAGACCGGCCAGATTGCGGCCAAGCGATCGCGCACCGGAACCTTCTTTTCGGCGGGCAGCCAGGAAGCCGCGGAAATCGGCCGGGCGAAGAGATTCAATGTCCTTCAACGTCGCCGGGCCGCCGATATGGCCGGTCAGGAAGGTGAGGAACTGGCGGCTGTCGCGCTCGTAGGCGTCGAGCGTGTGTTCGGAAAAGCGTCGCTCGCGCTCGAGATTTTCAAGCCAGGCGCTGCGTTCCGCCATCAGGCGCGGGTCGGCGATAATCAGGAGTTCGTTCACTGGCGCGGGCCTTGATTTTGTTCTTGCCTTTGCCAAGTTTGGAGCAGGGACCGTTAGGGAATTGCTAATATCGGCCAAGCTCTTGTCATGCTTCCATCATAATAGGTTGCGATAGCTGTTCCGAACGAAACAGGACTTTGCATGGCACGGCGCCAATCCACGACGGCTTTCGGACAGCTCGCGGAAGCGATCGCTCTGGTTTCCCACGGCAACCCCGGACACATCGTTGATACTCTGATCGCCGAGCGCGGCCAGCACATTGTCCGCCACCCGCTTTGGCCGGTGATGCGGCCCTTTCTCTATGCGCTTTTGCGCTATAACAAGGCGCTTCAGTTCGCTAACGACGTAGCGAACATGCCGGGCTTCCAGTGCTTCGAATATATGAGCAACCTGCTGAGGCTGGATATCGCGGTTAGAAATGCCGAGCGTATCCCTGCATCCGGCGGCTTCATTCTCGTCAGCAATCATCCGACCGGCATTGCCGATGGTGTTGCAGTTTTCGACCTCCTGAAGAACCGCCGCCCGGACATGATGTTCTTTGCCAACCGGGACGCGGTGCGCGTCAATCCGCGTTTTGCGGAAATGGTGATCCCTGTGGAATGGAGGGACGAATACAAGACGAAACTCAAGACCCGTGAGACGCTGCAGCTCACGAACCACGCCGTGAAGGAAGGAAAGGCAACGGTATTGTTTCCCTCGGGCCGCATCGCCTATTGGGCGAACGGCCGGCTGAACGAAAGGCCGTGGAAAAACTCTGCCGTCGGGCTTGCCCGCAAATACAATCTGCCGATCTTGCCGGTCCACATGACCGCGCGCAACTCCGGTCTTTTCTACTGGTTTGCAAAGTGGTCGACCGAACTGCGCGACATGACGGTGTTTCACGAACTTCTCAACAAGCGCGGCGATCGATTTGATTTCATCATCGGCGATCTCGTTCCGGTGGGGCATCTGGACGGCGACATAAACGAAGTGACCAAGGCGCTTGAAAAACACACGCTTCATGATCTGCGTGCGGACAGCGATGCACGGTTCCTGCCGCTTATCCAGCCGCCCGCGCCTGAGATAGTGGCGGCCCATTCATTTCGTTGAGCGGATAGGTTAAAGCGAGGCATGCTGCTCCGCTCGATGTTCGCCCAGAACGAAAGGTCGCTGCGATCGATCCGCATGGATCTTTCGGGCATCAATCTTTCCGTCGGCGAAAACGGCGCGGGAAAAGGCAAGCTCCGGCGCTCTATCGATGGCTGGTGCTTCTTTCATGGGTTGATGGCCGACCGATCGTCGCCGCTGCGCACGCCATGTCTGGCAGTCATGGCCCCGATGCTCGATGAGGACGAGCAGGCGATGTTCTCGCAGGTTTTCTTTTTGCTTTATAGCGGGCATGGTCACGCCCGATGAGCACAGATTCGTCCGATCTCTTTGGCGCGTTACTCGATGCACCAGCCGGAACCCGCACGGTTCCGGTTCTCGTGCCCATGCCTGCACCGAAACCCTATTCCTATTCCGTGCCGGATGGCATGGCGGTCGAGGCGGGTTCGCTCGTGCAGGTGCCGCTCGGCCCCAGACAGGTGATCGGCGTTGTCTGGGAC
>NZ_JABEPH010000469.1:0-3846 GCF_013004495.1 Rhizobium sp. SEMIA 4085 | reverse complement strand
CGGCTGCACGGCGTCGACGCCGAGCTTCTCGACCGCGCTTCGGTCGAGAAGATGCTGCCCTTTCTCGACTACGACAATGCCCGTTTCCCGATCCAGGGTGGCCTGCTGCAGAAGCGTGGCGGCACAGTTCGCCATGACGCGGTCGCCTGGGGATATGCCCGTGGTGCCGATCAGCGCGGCGTTGACATCATCCAAGGCTGCGAGGTGACCGGCATCCGTCTAAGCAACGGCCAGGTAATCGGCGTCGAAACCAGTCGCGGCTTCATCGGCTGCGGCAAGCTGGCGCTCGCGGCAGCGGGCAATTCTTCGCAGGTCGCCCGGATGGCCGGCCTGAAGCTGCCGCTCGAAAGCCATGTGCTTCAAGCCTTCGTCTCGGAAGGCCTGAAGCCTTTCATCGACGGGGTGGTCACCTTCGGCGCCGGACACTTCTACGTCTCGCAATCCGACAAGGGCGGCCTCGTCTTTGGCGGCGACATAGACGGCTACAATTCCTATGCCCAGCGCGGCAATCTGGCGACGGTCGAACATGTGGCGGAAGCCGGAAAGGCGATGATCCCGGCGCTGTCGCGGGTCCGGGTGCTGCGCTCCTGGGGCGGCATCATGGACATGTCGATGGATGGTTCGCCGATCATCGACCGGACCCATGTCGACAATCTCTACCTGAATGCCGGCTGGTGTTATGGCGGTTTCAAGGCGACCCCGGCGTCGGGCCTTTGCTTTGCCCATCTTCTCGCCCGCGACGTCCCGCAGGAGACGGCGATGGCCTTCCGGCTCGACCGCTTTCAGCGCGGCTATCTCATCGACGAAAAGGGCCAAGGCGCCCAGCCCAACCTGCATTGATTTCGCGGATCAAGGACATTCGAAATGGCAAGTCTCGTGCCCTGCCCGCATTGCGGGCGAAGATCCAAAGAGGAATTCACCATCAAGGGCGCTGCCCTTGCGCGACCGACGCCCGATGCCGGTCCTGACGATTGGTTCGACTACGTCTATCTGCGCGACAATCCCCGCGGTGCCTACGAGGAATATTGGCATCACACGTCCGGCTGCCGGCGGTGGCTGGTCGTCGCCCGCGATACGGTGACCCATGAGATAGCCGCATGCCGCGACGCTGCCTCTGGCAAGGAAGGTACAGGCGCATGACATCCTACCGTTTGCCGAAGGGCGGGCTGATCGACCGCTCCAAGTCGCTGTCTTTTACCTTCGACGGCAAGGCGATGGAAGGCCTTGAGGGCGACAGCCTCGCCTCTGCACTGCTTGCCAACGGCCGCCGGTTCGTCGGCCGGAGTTTCAAATATCACCGGCCGCGCGGCATCCTGACGGCAGGCGCAGCCGAGCCGAATGCGCTGATGACCATCGGCCGCGGCGGCCGCACCGAGCCGAACACGCGCGCCACCATGCAGGAACTCTATGCCGGCCTCGAAGCAAGAAGCCAGAACCGCTGGCCGTCGCTCGACGTCGACATCGGCGCGCTGAGCAGCCTTCTGTCACCCTTCCTCGGCGCCGGTTTCTACTACAAGACCTTCATGTGGCCTGCCTCGTTCTGGGAAAGGATCTACGAACCCTTCATCCGCAAGGCCGCCGGACTGGGCAAGGCAACATATGAAACCGATCCGGACGCCTATGATAAGTGCTGGGCACATTGCGACCTGCTCGTCATCGGTGCCGGGCCGGCGGGGCTGGCTGGCGCCATCAGTGCCGGCCGTGCCGGCGCCCGCGTCATTCTCATCGACGAGCACTCAGTTGCCGGCGGCGCGCTTTTGAGCGAGACCGCATCGATCGGCAGCAAGGCGGCTGCCGATTTCGCAGCCGACTGCATCTGCGAGCTCGAAGCCTTGCCGAATGTCACCCTCCTGACCCGCACCACCGTCTTCGGCTGGTATGACGGCAATGTCTTCGGCGCCGTCGAGCGGGTGCAAAAGCATGTGTCCGAACCGCAGCCCAACGTACCTGTGGAACGTCTCTGGCGCATTGTCGCCAAGCGCAGCGTTCTGGCGACGGGAGCGGAAGAGCGTCCGGTCGTGTTCGGCGGCAACGATATTCCGGGCGTGATGATGGCGAGCGCTATGCGCCACTACCTTAACCGTTATGCTGTTGCGCCCGGCAAGGCGACAGCGATCTTCACCACCAATGACAGCGGCTATGCACTGGCCCGCGATCTCGAAGCGCACGGCATTCAGCTTGCCGCCATCGTCGACAGCCGCGAGGGCGGCGGCAGCGGCTACTTTGGCCCGGCGCGCATCATCAGGGGTGCCGTGGTATCGGATGCCAAGGGCAGCAAGGCGTTGAACGCAATCGATATCCGCTCAAAGGGCCGCACGGAACGGCTGAATGTTGATGCCCTGGCCATGGCAGGCGGCTTCAGCCCGATCATCCACCTTGCCTGCCACCGCGGCGGCAAACCGGTCTGGTCGGATGACAATGCAGCCTTCCTCGCACCGGGCAATCTGAAGGGGATGGCACTCGCCGGCTCCGTTTGCGCCGTTGGCGGCCTTGCCGCCTGCCTTGCGGACGGCGCGCGGCAGGGCGCGGCCATGGCAGAGGGACTTGGCTTCAAGGCGGCAGCCGTTGCGTTCGGCGCTGTGGAGAACGATATCCTCGCCCCGCCTGAAAAGGCGGTCTGGTCCATAACCGGCGTCAAGGGAAAGGCCTTCGTCGATTTCCAGAATGACGTGCATCGCAAGGATCTCTGCCTTGCCGTCAGCGAGGGCTATGGCCATGTTGAGCTTGCCAAGCGCTACACCACCAATGGCATGGCGACGGATCAGGGCAAGCTTTCCAATATCAATGCCATCGGACTTCTGGCTGAAGCGCGCGGCGTCTCGCCGGCAGACGTCGGCACGACGACTTTCCGGCCTTTCTATACGCCTGTCTCCTTCGGTGCGCTGACAGGCGCCTATCACGGACATCATTTCCAGCCGGTGCGCAAATCGCCGCTGCACGGCTGGGCGGAAAAGAACGGCGCCGTCTTCGTCGAGACCGGTCTGTGGTATCGCTCCTCCTGGTTCGCGCGAAAGGGCGAACATACATGGCGCCAAAGTGTCGACCGGGAAGTGCTGAACGTGCGGCGGAATGCGGGGCTGTGCGACGTCTCGATGCTCGGCAAGATCGAGATCTGCGGCAAAGACGCGGCACAATTTTTGAACCGGATCTATTCCAATGGTTTCCTCAACTTACCGGTCGGTAAGGCCCGTTATGGCCTGATGCTGCGCGAGGACGGCATGATCTACGACGACGGCACGACAAGCCGCCTTGAAGAGGACCGCTTCTTCATGACGACGACGACGGCCTATGCCGCAGGCGTCATGAACCACCTGGAGTTCTGCGCGCAGGCGCTGTGGCCAGATCTCGACGTTCGCCTCGCATCCGTCACCGACCAGTGGGCGCAGATGGCGATCGCCGGGCCAAAAGCCCGCTCTATTCTCCAGAAGATCGTCGACGACGACATCTCCGACGTTGCCTTCCCCTTTCTCGCAGCGAAGGATATCTCACTTTTCAACGGCACGCTTCACGGCCGCCTCTTCCGGATTTCCTTCTCGGGCGAACTTGCCTATGAGCTCGCGGTGCCGGCCGGTTACGGCGAAAGCGTTGCCGATGCCGTGATGGACGCCGGGAAAGACGATGGCATCATGCCCTATGGCGTCGAAGCGCTCGGCGTCATGCGCATCGAAAAGGGCCATCTCACCCACAACGAGATCAACGGCACCGTCGTTCCGGCTGATCTCGGTTTGGCGAAAATGGTTTCGTCGGTAAAGGCCGATTTCATCGGCAAGGCCATGGTGGGGCGCGACGGTCTTGCGGCCGGCGATCGGCCGCGCCTGGTTGGTGTTGTGCCGCTCGATCCCAACC
>NZ_JABEPH010000468.1:0-3850 GCF_013004495.1 Rhizobium sp. SEMIA 4085 | reverse complement strand
TGTATGCCGGCGACGTTTGGTCGAAGTGCCAGGAAGCATCCAATACCTTGCTGACGCCGGCTGCCTGCTACCCTCTCTATCCGACAATCGCCAAGCGGGGCAATCTACCTGCGAAGGGCAGCCTCTTCGACCTGCAGTCCTATTGCTTTCGTCATGAACCGTCGAAGGATCCCGCCCGCCAGCAGCTTTTCCGCATGCGCGAATATGTCTGCATGGGCACCGAAAGCCATGTGACCGACTTCCGTCAGCGCTGGATGGATCGCGGCGTCGAGATGATGAAGCAGCTCGGCCTCGAAGTCGTCATCGACGTCGCCAACGATCCATTTTTCGGCCGCGGCGGCAAGATGATGGTCAACAACCAGCGTGATCAGAACCTGAAGTTCGAGCTGCTGATCCCGATCACGTCGGCTGCCAAGCCGACAGCCTGCATGAGCTTTAACTATCATCAGGACTCCTTCGGCCAGAAGTGGGACCTGAACCTGGAGGACGGCAGCGTCGCGCACACTGCATGCGTCGGCTTCGGTCTCGAGCGCATCGCGCTTGCGCTGTTCCATCATCACGGGCTCGACGTGACGGAATGGCCGGCGAATGTGCGCAAGACCCTGTGGGGCTGAGCGGTTCGATGTCCTGCGTTTTCCCGGCCATCCGTCCAGATGGCTACCGCCAGCATGCGCTGCATTCCAATGAACGCATGTGGCCGGAAACCAACTGCTATATCGACCTCTGGATCGAAGTGCTGAACACGCTCAGGCTGCCGCCTGAAGCGATGCTCGGCTTTACGCTGACGCAGGATTTCGAGGGCGATCAATTCACCTTCTTCAAGGTACCGCTCGAAGACCTCGAGGCGCTTTACGGCATCCGTGTCACCGAACTCGCGATCTTTGACCGCGTCGAGCGTCACGTCGAAACACAGATCAGGCGCGGCCGACTTTGCCTGATCGAAATGGACTCCTTCTATATGCCGGATACCCACGGTACGGCCTATCGTTCCGAACACGGCAAGACGACCGTCGCCATCAACCGGCTGGATATTGCTGCCAAGCGCGTTGAGTATTTTCACAATGCCGGCTATTTCCAGCTTGAGGGCGAGGACTTCGACGGTCTCTTCCAAATGCATCTGAAGGACGAGGATTCACCCTTCCTGCCCTATACGGAATTTGCAAAACTTCCGGAGGCGTTTGCAGGCGAAAACTATATCGGCGATGTGGCGCACCGTCTTTTCAAGGTCCATTTCTCGCGCCGGCCTGCCGAAAACCCGATCCGTGCCTTTTCCAAGCAATTTCCGCAGCAGGTGGAAGTTGTCGCCGAGCGCCCTTTCGGCTTCTTCCACAAATATGCCTTCAACACCTTGCGCCAGTTCGGCGCCAATTTCGAGTTGGCCGCAGATCACCTCGCGTGGCTTTCTGCGGGCAGGTTCGCGCAGGCTGAAGAGAATGCCCGGCGCATCTCCGAAGTGGCGAAGTCGGTGCAGTTTCAGCTTGCCCGCGCCGTCACGCGCAAGAAGTTCGAGCCATTGCAGGCGGCGCTTGATCCGGCGGCAGATGCATGGGATGCCATGATGACTTCGATTTCCGATCGGCTTTGATACCGGGAGCTTGAGCATGGGGGGGCGGTTGGCGAGCGTCGGTGCGGAAGAGACCCTGCTTTCCGAAGGCTGGAATCTGGTCCTGACGGAACCGGGAGCTTGCTTGACGCCGCATGACATCCCGCCGTCTTCGAGGTTCATAGCAGCACCTGTTCCCGGCACTGTGGCTGACGCTTTGGAGCGCGCCGGTCTCTTCGATCGCGAGAATCCGGAGCCCCTGAATACGAAAGACGCCTGGTACGTCTGCCGGCTTTTCGACGCCGAGCCTGGCGAGGTTATCCTTCGTTTCGCAGGGCTTGCGACGCTCTGCCATGTCTTTCTGAACGGGCAGGAAATCCTCTCTTCCGAGAGCATGTTCACGGCGCATGAAATCCCCGTCACGCTTTTGGGCGGCGATGACCTGGTCCTTTGTTTTCGTGCGCTCGGTCCCCGTCTGAGCGAGCCCGGAGCCCGCGCCCGCTGGCGTCCTCAGATGATCGCGCCGCAGGGGCTCAAGAACTTTCGTACGACGCTGCTTGGGCACATGCCTGGCTGGTGCCCCGAAATTCATGCTGTCGGGCCGTGGCGGCCGATCACGCTTGTTCGCCGCAGTGTGATGTCGATCGATAATGTCTCGATCCGGGCTGTGCTGGAAAATGGCGTTGGCCGCCTCAGCGTTTCGTTGCACGCGGATGCCGAAAATCCCGACATGCTGCTTCGCTGTGGAGAGGTGGAGCAAGGCTTTGAGAAGATCGGCGGAAATCATTATTCGGCGATCCTCAAGCTGCCGGAGGTCACGCCTTGGTGGCCGCATACGCACGGTCTCCCGCATCTTTACGAACTGACGCTCGTTTCGGACGGCGCCGAATACTCGCTCGGAAGGACCGGCTTCCGCCGGATTGAAATCGATCGTGGCGTCGACGGCGACGGGTTCGGCCTTCGGGTAAATGGCGAGCCCGTCTTCTGCCGCGGTGCTGTCTGGACGACGGCCGATATCGTTCGCCTGCCGGGTTCGCGCGCAAACTACGAGCCCTTTCTGCGCCTTGCTGCCTTCGCCGGTATGAACATGATCCGCATTGGCGGCACGATGGCTTATGAGACGCCAGAGTTCTTCGAGCTTTGCGACGAGCTCGGCATTCTTGTCTGGCAGGACTTCATGTTCGCCAATTTCGACTACCCGCGAAGCGATAAGGCCTTCACGGGCCACGTTCATGCCGAAGTCGAGGGTTTTATCCATGGAGTGCAGGCTTCTCCTTCGCTCGCGGTCCTTTGCGGCGGAAGCGAGATTTATCAACAGGCGGCAATGCTCGGGTTGCCGCAGGAATTCTGGCGCGGACCGCTGACGGAGGACGTCATCCCGGCGATTGCAGAGCGTATGCGCCCCGACGTGCCCTACGTGCCGAACTCCCCTCACGGTGGGGCCATGCCTTTCTCGCCAAATACCGGCGTTACGCACTATTACGGCATTGGTGCCTATATGCGCCCGCTGGAGGATGCTCGCCGCGCCGACGTCCGGTTTGCTGCAGAAACCCTCGCCTTTGCCCATGCACCGCAACAAAAAACATTGCAGCGGCATCTGGATGTCCCGGCAGTCCATAGTCCGCTGTGGAAAGCTCGCGTTCCGCGGGATCGTGGCGCCTCCTGGGATTTCGAGGATGTTCGCGACTTCTACCTGAAGGAACTTTATCATGTCGACCCAGCGGCGCTGCGCCGGGAAAATCCGGAGCGCTATCTCGATTTGTCCCGCGCCGTGACGGGCGAGGTTCTGACGGAAACCTTCGCCGAATGGCGGCGCAAGGGTTCAAACTGCAACGGTGCACTTGTCTGGACGCTTCAGGATATTCTGCCTGGTCCCGGTTGGGGTGTTGTCGATTCCACCGGCGAGCCGAAACCGGGTTGGTTTGCCATGCGCCGCGTCTGCCGCCCGATTCAAGTGCTGCTGACGGACGAGGGCACGAACGGCCTTGACGTGCATGTCAGCAACGAAACCGGCGAAAGCTTGCCGGTTGAGCTTGAAATCGTCTGCCTGCGGGACGGCAAGCAGAGAGCCGTCGGCGGCAGCCAAGCACTGATACTTGCGCCAAGATCCACCGAAAAGCTCGCCGCGACCGAGCTCTTCGGTGCATTTTTCGACACGACCTATGCTTACCGTTTCTGTCCGCCTTCACATGACGTAACAGTTGCGCTGATGAGCTCCGCCGCTGGCGGCCTGCTTGCCGAAGCAGTCGCTTTCGCACTCGGACGGTCGATGGCGATTAACGAGACCGCGATCGGTGTGTGCACGGA
>NZ_JABEPH010000467.1:0-3894 GCF_013004495.1 Rhizobium sp. SEMIA 4085 | reverse complement strand
CGACATGGGTGAGAGAAGCGAGTGCCTGGGCTGCAACGTATCGTGGATCGATAGCGACGGCGTCGGTGGCCAAGCTGCGCGCTGCGACATTTCCGGAACGGGTATGTGCGGATGCCCGCTCCCGCCCACGCAAGAAAAAACTCATACGCCTGGACATTGACTGCGCGCGCCCGAGTTAGCCGATCCTGATCGCCACGCGTGAGGTTCAGTTTGAGTGCGGCCACGATCTCCTGCTTGAGTTCATCCTGAACCGCATAAATGTCGGTCAGGTCACGATCATACCGGCTGGCAGACATGTCCGCCGCTGCTTGCATCGATCAATTGCGCTGTGACACGAATCCGGTTGCCGGCCTTGCGCACGCTGCCCTCGAGCACGTAGCGGACGCCAAGCGCCCTGGCCATCTGTGGCACAGAGGCTGCTGCATTTTTGTATGCGAAAGACGAGTTGCGGGCGATCACGTGGAACTCAGACAGCTTCGAGAGGTCGGTAATGATATCCTCACTGATGCCGTCGGAGAAATATTCCTGTTCGGCATCGCCGCTCATATTGTTGAATGCCAATACGGCAATGGAGATTTTATCAGGATTGGCCGCAGTCAAAGGTATTTCCTTTGCGGGCGGCAGCGTCTGTACCGCCGCTGGGGGGCAGTTCCGATCTGGAGGGAATAGACCCGCATCGGCTCTGCAATATTTTTCAGATGAAGCTGGCCGAGATCAGTCACCGCAAGATCAAGCCGCGCTTTCACCTGGCGGTAAACATCTTCGGAGAGACAGATCGTGCCGGGCTTGGCAATTCCTCCTAAGCGTGCAGCGATGTTGACGGCGTCGCCCATTAAATCGCCGCCGCTCTCCTCGACCACATCGCCCACATGGATCCCGACCCGGAACTCGATGCGCTGCTCACGCGACACGCCGGTATTGCGATCGATCATGGCCGTCTGCACCTCGGTCGCGCAGCGCACGGCGTCCACGACGCTACGGAACTCGATAAGAATTCCGTCGCCTGTGCGCTTGACCAACGCGGCCATGATTGACATCGATTGTCGGGTCGATCAGATCGCTGCGCAGCGTCCGCAGCCGCGCTAGGATGCGATCCTCGTCCGCACCAGCAAGACGGCTGTAGCCGACTACATCGGCAACGAGGATCGCCGCAAGTTTTCGCGTCTCACTCATAGCTAAAGTTCCCGTCGACCCAGATTAGCACATAGGCCAGAGAATGCTTCAGCATAGGAGCGAATTTATATGAGGTTTAGAGGCGAGGGGGCCCGTCAATTTGAGAAAATTGCGCCTAATGTTTGCGGCGAGCGGATTGATCGCGCAAGCAACCCGCCCCTCCGCGTTTTAGCGGGCACGGATGTCGCGACCGCGGAACTGGTCGTCTGCATAGGTCACCGAGCTGAACTATGCTTCCAGACACTGCGGGGTTCTTGTCCTTAACGCCCGAATTTGTCTCATAGGCTTGAGCGCCGATTCCAAATCCTCTGCCGGCATGGTTAGGCGTCTGGCTGCCGGAGCTGAGGGGCCCTGCCGATTGTTATCTTCAACGTGATCAGGACCGGCACCGCGGCAGCTTTTCCGCTGTTGCTGATGAAAATGCTCTGGGGCTTTTGACGCGCTGGTTGGCATAGTTCCGACAAAACTAGCGCATCAACGATCGGGACGTCGGTGAAAGCCTCAGCACCTCGCTCGCCCGCCACGTGCGTCGCATGATTTGCGGTTCGATTTCCTGGGTCCACTTCCGCGACGCTGCAAGTGCGCCGAGATGAGTGGCGTAAGCTTGCGGCGTCGAGAAGCGGTAAAGAGCGACAAAAACTGATTCTCCTTCTCGGATCGGGAGCCTTGGGAACGTGTTGGCGCTGTGTTCGCTCATGAAGGTTGCAGGCACAGTCGCGCCACTTTCGAGAAGCGGTAAGCGGAGCTCATTTTCGAAGAAAGTAGCAAAAGCCTCCTCTTTACCCGGCGCAGTGTAATGGATCGCGCAAAGAAACAGCGCGGACGACTCCAAAGTGCTGCCGCAGGTCGGTCGCGCTGCGGCGGACAGTTGAGAGCTCGGGTCGAGGTTGGCAGGGCGCAGCAGCAGAACATTGTCGGAATTAACCATTGTGCCGTTGGCGACATCACGATGGCGCGCCCAGACGGGGCCTCCGTAAAAGCGGCCGAGCGCCTCTCTTCGAGCCTCCATATTCGCAAAGCCGCGCAACCAGACGAAGCTGTCGGTATCATCGAGGTCGCGAAACTGAGCCACGACGCGTATGCCAGCTTCCTCCTGTGTCTCCAGAAATTCTCGATCGAAAACCTCGATCAGCGTTTCGCGCGCAGCCGGATGGAGACGGTACTGGCGGAGTTCGAAGACTGAATCGGCTGACGTGGCGTCACGCATTGATCCCTCAAAAAAACAGGATGGTTGTCCTGTTTTTAATTACAGGTCGATTGTCCTGTTTGTCAAGTTATGTTACAGAGCTCTTCAATGGCGAAGCGTCTGCAGAAGCGAAGATCGAACAATCCGGAAGGCGTAAAAAGGCGCATTGTCGACACCGCTTTCAACGCCTTCACTACCCGTGGCTACAGCGTTACTACCGTTCAGGATCTCAAGGCGGCCGCGCACGTAACAGGTGGAGCGTTCTCACATCACTTCCCGACAAAGAAGGAACTGGGCCTTGCCGTTTTGAACGGCAATGTCGCCGACGCGGTCGAGGAAACTTGGATCAAGCCGATATTACAGGCTAAGACGGCATCCGACGGCATAGAAGCCATATTCACCAAGATCATACGAGAACTGGATCAACAGGGCTTTGTGTCTGGATGTCCGCTCGGCAATATGGTGAGCGAACCGGCCGCACAAGATGGCGCCATGCGGGAGGCCGCCATCGCAATCCTCGCGCAATGGAGAAGCGAACTTGCGCAAAAGATCCGCGCGGATCAACTCGCCGGACACTACGCTCACCTTGATGCGGAGGCCGCATCAATTTTCATAATTGCATCATACTGGGGCGCAATGGGAATCGCGAAGGCAAGCCAGAGCAGTTCTGCTCTCAAAGACTGCGGCCAGGAACTACTGAGATACTTTGATCTTTGTCCGAGCCAGAAACCATGAAACGACAGCGGCGCAAAGCCCGCAGCTTGCGCCGTGACGGCTTCGAAGTGCTCAGGCCGCGGCTCCAGCGAGATCGCCTGATTTTGGGCGGCATCTCCTCCGACACTGGCTGATGGAAGCGGTCAGTCTCTGCAGCTATTCTCAGGCTCTGCCCGAAGCTATGCTGGCGCTGGTGCATATGGATACCATGGCTGTTCGATCGGGAGGCACCATTGTGACTGAGAACGAAGTAGATGTGGCGATCATCGGCGCTGGCGCGGCCGGTATAGCGGCGGGTAGGCGCCTTATGGCGGCGCGGCCGGATCTTTCGCTCGTCGTTCTGGAGGCGTCCGCACGTATAGGAGGGCGAGCGCGGACAGAGCATTTCGGTGCGGGACTGGGCGCCCTTGACGTCGGATGCGGATGGCTGCATGGGGCAAGAACGAATGCCTGGACGGCGATCGCCCGACAACTTGGACTTACGATCGATGACACCCGCGCGCCATGGGACGAGGGAGGACGTAAGCTCGAAACGAACGCCGACGCCCGGCCCGCAATCCGCGCCCTCGAAGCATTCTTTGAGAGGATCAGTTCCCATGAGGGCGAGGACGCGGCGCTTTCGAACCTGCTCCCAGCCGACGGCAGGTGGAACGAATACGTCCATGCGGTCGGTGGGTTCATCACCGGAGCCGGACTTGATAGATCGTCGGTAGTCGACCTCCAGCGGTATGAGCCCGGTCCCGGTCCCGACTGGCGAGTACGTGAAGGTTATGGAACGGTTGTTTCCGCCTATGGCGGCCCCCTTTCGATCGAGCTGCAGA
>NZ_JABEPH010000466.1:0-3904 GCF_013004495.1 Rhizobium sp. SEMIA 4085 | reverse complement strand
CCCCCCGGGCGCGGCGCCTGCCGCCCGAGCCACCTCCCCCGGCGATGACGCCCGCTGCCCTGGTGGAAGAGGGAGGGGAACCAACCAGAAGCTAACTCCGGGTTCCCCCCCCGGGAAGCCCCGCCTTGGCAACCGGCCCCCTGACCGTTGAGGCCCAACTTTCCGGGGTTGGTCCAGCGTGGCGGGCGTCTTTATCGGGCGTTGGGTGGGGGGCTCCGGCCCCGCCGGTAGGCGGGCGCCCAAGCGGAGGGCGATCGTAATCGGGTTCCCCAAACGCTAGGAATGTGCGGGTTTCCGCTCCCCCAGATTCTCTTTCCCTATCCGGAACCACGCCACGTAGAGCGCCGGAAGGAAAAGAAGAGTGAGTGCGGTACCGACGACAATACCCCCCATCATGGCGTAGGCCATGGGACCCCAGAAGACTTCCCGGGAGATTGGAATGAGCGCCAGGGTCGCGGCCGCCGCCGTCAGCATGATCGGACGCATCCGGTGCTCCGTCGCCTCGACGACGGCGCGCCATGGGGGCACGCCTTCGCTCCGAAGCTGTTCGATCTGCACGACCAGGATGCCAGAGTTCCGGATCAGGATCCCTATCAGCGCAAGCACGCCAAGAATTGCGACGAATCCCATGGGCGCGTTACTGAAGAGCAGTGCTATAACCACTCCGATGAGTGCCGTTGGAGCCACTGCGAACACCAGGAACAACCTGCTGAAGCTTTGCAACTGGATCATGAGGATCGTCGCCATGGCAAACAACATCAGCGGCGCGACCGCAGCGATCGGTCCTTGCGCCTTCGCGCTTTCCTCGACGGAACCGCCGTTGGCGATGCTGTAGCCGGCTGGAAGACCCTTGACGAACGCATCGACTTTGGGCTGCAGTTCGGTGACGATAGTCGCCGGCTGTGTCGGCCCGACGACGGCAGCCTTGATGGTGATTGTCGGCGTGCGCGTGCGACGCCAGATCGTCGGCTGCTCCAGCTCGTAGCGGAAATTGGCAACTGCCGAGAGCGGTACCGATTTGCCGTTTGAGCCAGGCAGCTGAAGGTTCTGCAGCGTCTCGATGGAGCCGCGCTCCGAGGTTTGGGCCCTGCCGATCACATCTATGAGATAGATGTTGTCCCTGATCTGCGTGGCCGACGATCCCTCCACGATCCCGTTAAGGGTTGTTGCAATGTCTTGCGACGAGACGCCCAGTTGCCGCGCCTTGTCCTGCAGAACATCGACCTTCACGACACGCGACGGTTCATTCCAGTCAAAGGTCATGTTGGAGAGCAGCGGATGCTGGCCGACGATGCCCGCAAATTGCTGGGCGATATCGCGAACCTTCTGGATATCCGGCCCGCTGATGCGATATTGCACAGGCTTGCCGACCGGAGGCCCGATGTCCAGGAGCTTTACGAACGCATCGGTCCCGGGGAAGGTTTTCGTTAGATAGTCCTGCAGTTCGCTCTTGACCTTGTCGCGAACATCAAGCCCCTTGGTCACGATGATGGTCTGCCCGAACGACACGTCGGGTGTCTGAACATCGAAGGACAGGATGAAGCGGGGAGCACCTTGTCCGACATAACTCGTCCAGTGCTCTATATCTTTATTGTTCGCGAGCATCTCCTGCTCGAACTTGGCCATCTGCCTGTTCGTCTCGAAGATCGAAGTGTTGTGCGGCAGATTCCAATCGACGATCAGTTCGGGTCTGTCAGAGGAAGGGAAGAACTGCTGTTGCACAAGGCTCATTCCGCCGATGGAGAGCGCGAAGGCAACGACTGTCGCGCCGATGGTGATCCAGCGCCACCGCATGGAAAGGTTCAAAAGCCACGAAAAAGCTCTCGCCAGCCGGCCTTTCTGTTCATGATGCGACTTCATCGTGTTGGGAAGGATGCTCACGCCCAAAAGTGGCGTGAACAACACTGCGACGATCCATGAGACCAGGAGTGAGACAGCTATCACCACGAAAAGAGTGAAGGTGAATTCGCCCGCGGCACTGTTATTCAGGCCAATGGGAATGAAGCCGGCGACCGTTACGAGGGTGCCCGTGAGCATCGGGAAGGCCGTAGACGTGTAGACATGGGTTGCTGCTTTTTTCAGATCGTCACCTGCCTCGAGCCGGGCGACCATCATCTCGACGGCAATCATCGCATCGTCGACGAGAAGGCCAAGCGCAATGATCAGCGCGCCGAGCGAAATACGCTGCAGCGAAATGCCCGAATAGGCCATGACGAGGAACGTGATCGCCAACACAAGAGGGATCGAGATTGCGACAACCAGGCCCGCGCGAACGCCTAGGCTGATGAAACTGATCGCAAGGACGATGACGACTGCTTCGAACAGAGCGCGCGTGAAGCCCGAGACCGCTTCGTCGACGACGTGAGGCTGATCGGAAACGCGCTGGACATCCACGCCGATCGGCAGATCGGTCACGATGCGATCCATCTGCTGGTCGAGCGCCTTGCCGAATTCCAGCAGATTTGCCCCGGCTTTCATGCCGATGGCGAGACCGATCGCGGGCTGACCGTTGTATCTGAACAGTGACGACGGAGGATCGACATAGCCGCGTTTGATCGTGGCAACATCGGTCAGCGGAAAGAACCGGTCATTGACACGCAGATTGATCGACTTGAGGCTTTCCTCCGATGTAAACTGACCACCGACGCGCAAGGCGATGCGCTCGGGGCCAGCGTCAACGAAACCCGACTGAGTGACGGCGTTCTGCGCCTGCAGTGTCTCGATAACCGATTGCTGGTCGATACCAAGGGCCGCAATCTTTCGAGTCGAAAATTCAAGGTAGATCGCTTCGTCTTGCGCACCGATAATGTCCACCTTGCCGACATTGGGAACGGTCAAGACTTTTGCGCGGGCGTCCTCGACAAGGTCGCGAAGCTGGCGCTGCGTGAGCCCGTCGCTGGTGAAGGCGTAGATATTGCCGAAAACGTCGCCGAAGCGGTCGTTGAAAAACGGCCCCACGACGCCGCTCGGAAAATCTCCCTTGATGTCGTCGATCATGTTGCGGACGCGCATCCAGGTTGGATTGACATCCCGGGCCTTGGTGGTCGGCAATAGCTCCACGAAAATCGTTGTCCGTCCGGCGACCGTCTCGCTGCGGGTGTAGTCAAGCGACTCAAGCTCTTCGAGCTTCTTCTCGATACGGTCGGTGACCTGCTTGGTCACTTCCTCGGCGGATGCACCGGGCCATTGCGCCTGGATGATCATGGTCTTGATGGTGAAGTCCGGGTCTTCTTCGCGGCCGAGACCGATGTAGGAAAACGCGCCGGCAAGGATGAAGACGATCATGAAATACCAGACGAGCGAACGGTGCTCGAGTGCCCAGTCGGAAAGATTGAATTTTTTCACGGGTTTTCCCCTTGATCCAGCCCGACAGCCTGGCCGTCAGTAAGCTTGTGAACACCGGCAACGACGACGCGTTCGCCCGGATTGACGCCTTCAGCGATGCGAATGTTGCCTCCTTCCGCAACGTCTCCGTCCATCTTGATCGCCCGAATGGAGACCTTGCCGGCCGTGGTATCGACGACCCAGACGTTCGGTTTCCCATCCTTCATCAGCACCGAGGACGATGGGAGCAGGATCAGTGGCTGGGCTGCAATGGTCGCAGTTGCCGTCACGACCGCGCCCAGGCGAAACGCCGCCGGCGGGTTGACGAGCGTTATCTTCGTGCGGCGTGTACGGGTCGTCGTCTCGGCTTCGGGTGCAATTTCTCTAACGACACCGCTCGCGCGAATGGTTGGATCTAGCTGGAGGGAAACCTCGAAGGGCGATCCCACCTTGAGGCCGTCGAAGCTCGCATCCGGTATATCAATGACCGCATCCCGCTGATCGGGACGGGCAATGGTGGCGATGCTCTGGCCTGCGGCAACAACCTGACCCACTTCCGCAGAGGTGGCCGTCACAACGC
>NZ_JABEPH010000465.1:0-3934 GCF_013004495.1 Rhizobium sp. SEMIA 4085 | reverse complement strand
GGATGGCGCATATCGCCGTGACGCTGATGCTGATTGCGCTCATCTGTCTTGCCGCCTCGCTGCTGCCGGCGGGGCACATCGCGGTTCGGACCAAGCATCCGATGGTGCTTTCGGTGAAGATCTGGGCGCTTTCGCATCTGCTTGCCAATGGTGAGACCTCGTCCGTTCTGCTGTTTGCGGCCTTCCTCGCCTGGGGGGTCATTCTCCGCATCTCCCTGAAGCGGCGCGAGCGGGCGGGCGAGCTGACGCTGCGGCCCTTCGTTTCAGCCAGGTATGATCTTTATGCCGTCGTCATCGGCCTTGTCGCCTGGGGGCTGCTGATTTGGAGAGTGCACGAATGGTTGATCGGCGTTTCGCCGCTTGCGGTGTGACGAATCTTTGCGATCCCCCTTACAAGTGGCGCAAAATGGAGTAGAAGGCCCGACAATATGCGGCAACGCATGCAATGGGCTTATCCGTGCCGGAGACGAGAATGGCATTCAACGACGACAGCTTCATCCGTGAAGTCAACGAGGAACTTCGTTCCGACCAGATGAAGGGCGCCTGGCGCCGTTTCGGCCGCTATGTCATCGCCATCGCCGTTCTGATCGTGGTCGGTACGGCTGGCAAGGTTGCCTTTGACTACTGGGACGACAACCGCTCGTCCGGCACCGGCGACCAGTTCCTGGCGGCGATGAAGCTTGCCGACGAAAACAAGAGCAACGAGGCGCTTGCCGCGCTCGCCACGCTCGAAAAGGAAGGCCACGGCGCCTATCCGGTTCTCGCCCGCATGCGTGCGGCCTCGGTTCAGGCGCAGAAGGGCGACAATGCCGCGGCCATCGCCGCCTTCGAAGCGATCGGCAAGGACCAGTCCGTTCCGGAAGCCGTCCGCGATGCCGCCAGGATGCGCGCCGGCTGGCTGCTGATCGAAAGCGGCACTTACGAGCAGGTTTCCGCCGCCGTCGAGGAAATGGCCATTCCGGCGAACGCCTTCCGCCACTCGGCCCGCGAAGCGCTGGGCCTTGCTGCATACAAGGCCGGCAACATGGCGCAGGCCCGCCAGTGGTATCAGGCGATTGCCGACGATGCCGCACGCCCGCGCAACATCCCAAACCGCGACCAGTTCGTGCTGGATATTACACCCGCCGCCGGCAAGCCGACCGCCGCCCGGGGCTGAATCTAAGGATCTCTAATGAGCTTTACGGTCGCGATCGTCGGTCGCCCGAATGTCGGCAAGTCGACGCTTTTCAACCGCCTGGTTGGGAAGAAGCTGGCGCTCGTCGACGATACGCCGGGCGTTACCCGCGACCGCCGGCCGGGCGATGCGCGGCTGATCGACCTTAAGTTCACGATCGTCGATACCGCCGGTCTCGAAGAGGCCGATGCCGAAAGCCTGCTCGGCCGCATGCGCGCCCAGACGGAAGCGGCAATCGACGAGGCCGATCTATCGCTGTTCGTCGTCGATGCCAAGACCGGTCTGACGCCGGTCGATACCGCCCTGGCCGAAATGCTGCGCCGCCGCGGCAAGCCGGTGGTGCTTGTTGCCAACAAGGCCGAAGCGAAGGGATCCGACAGCGGTTTCTACGACGCCTACACACTCGGTCTCGGCGAACCGACGCCGATCTCGGCCGAACACGGGCAGGGCATGCTCGACCTGCGCGACGCGATCGTCGCCGCGCTCGGCAAGGAGCGCGCCTATCCGCCGAAGGAAGACGTCGCCGTTACCGACGTGGACGTTGCGCGGTCCGAAGTGGAGGGGGAAGAGGACGAAGAGCCCGCCTACGACGATACCAAGCCGCTACGGGTTGCAATCGTCGGACGGCCGAATGCCGGCAAGTCGACGCTCATCAACCGCTTCCTCGGCGAGGACCGGCTGCTGACGGGGCCGGAAGCTGGCATCACGCGCGATTCCATCTCCGTCGAGTGGGATTGGCGCGGCCGCACGATCAAGATGTTCGACACTGCCGGCATGCGCCGCAAGGCGAGGGTGATCGAAAAGCTGGAGAAGCTTTCGGTTGCCGATGCGCTGCGCGCGATCCGTTTTGCCGAACTTGTTGTCGTGGTCTTCGACGCAACGATCCCCTTCGAGAAACAGGATCTGCACATCGTCGACCTGGTACTGCGCGAAGGCCGTGCGGCCGTTCTCGCCTTCAACAAGTGGGACATGATCGAGGATCCGCAGGCCGTCCTCGCCGACCTGCGCGAAAAGACCGATCGCCTGCTCCCGCAGGCGCGCGGCATCCGCGCCGTTCCGATTTCCGGCCAGACCGGCCGCGGGCTCGACAAGCTCATGCAGTCGATCATCGATACCGACAAGGTGTGGAACAAGCGCATTTCGACGGCGCGGCTCAACCGCTGGCTGGAGCAGCAACAGGTGCAGCACCCGCCGCCGGCCGTTTCCGGCCGCCGCATCAAGCTGAAATACATGACGCAGGTAAAGGCCCGCCCGCCGGCGTTCATGATTTCCTGCACGCGTTCCGACGCGCTGCCGGAATCCTATACGCGCTATCTCATCAATGGTTTGCGCGAGGATTTTGACATGCCGAGCGTGCCGATCCGCATCCATTACCGCTCGCCGGACAATCCGTACGAGTCGAAGAAGAAGCGATAGCCGCCTTTCACTCCTGTTCGGGAAATACGCCGCCGCACGGCGCGCGGAAAAGCTGGAGCTGCCGACGGCGGCTCCAGCAATGACCCTACGAAACCTTGGCGCGCCTAGTCGAGGAACGCCGCGCGCAGCCGATGGAGCATGCCGCGCTTTCCTTCAGCGTAGAAAGAGCGGATTTGCCGGGCAGCGGTTGCAGCGTTTACCGTAGCGCCGAAGTGGCAGTAGCAGATGACCTTATGCAACTCCCTGTCGGTCAACTCGAAAAACCGCTTTGCTTCGCCATAGGTGTCGTTTTCCATCCCGGCTGCACGCAGCACAGGATCCTTGAAGGCGACGGAGATCGGCGAATTGTCGGCGCGCATGATGTCGCGCCCTGCTTCCGGCTGATATTCTGTCTGGTGCAGTGTCGAGAGATGCCGGTTCGGGAACTGCTCGAGGATCTCTGCCCAGCGCTGCAGGCGCTCGCTGCGCGACATCGGCCGGCGCGGCTGATCCAGGTTGACGTTTGCGACGGTCCGCAGTTGGTCAAGTGCTTGATGTTTCATTTTAGCCTCCGATTCAGACGATGGCTGCTCCGCCCCCTTACACTTTTGCCCTGAAATAAGATTGACTCCAGCGGGCGCGGAAGTCCAATCACGATGCTCATCGAGGCGGCTTTTTGCGTCATCGGCATCGTTTTCGGGGCAGGCCTGATTTGCTGGGTAAGCGATCATGATCCACCGACCGGCAAAGTCATCGTTCTTTGCTGTGCAAAACATGCCGGGACGAACAAAAGTGAAAGGGTAACCATGGCACTGCCGACACACATGGCGCCTGAGGTTACGCGCGGCTCTGTCATTGGGGCGCTGCGCGCTCGGAGTTTCGAGCACAAATACCGGTGCCACGATTTGCAATTGCACCGTCTGGCGCCGCCATGGCGTTGCGCACGCTCGCTGATGTCTGGTTCTGAGAGTACCGTCGACGTTTTTGCTATGGCCGTTTTAAGCCGGAAGGCGAAGTCGGGGGGCAGCCAGTCAAAGCTAACATTCGCCCTTCTCAGCCGCCACACTCCCGTTCAACGCCTCGCGTAGCGCCACGATCTCGCCCTGCAGGCGCGCGAGGCCGGCGGCGTCCCGGCCGGTAGCGCCGGCGATGCAGTTGGGAATCGCGGCGGCCTTTTCTTGCAGTGCGATGCCTTCCCCGCTCAGGCGGATGATGACGACGCGTTCGTCTTCCTTACTGCGCTCGCGGCGGATATGGCCGGCGGCTTCGAGGCGCTTCAGCAAAGGGGTAAGCGTGCTCGATTCAAGAAAGAGCTTTTCGCCAAGGCCGCCGACGGTCTGGCCGTCCTCCGGCCAGAGCGAGACC
>NZ_JABEPH010000464.1:0-3936 GCF_013004495.1 Rhizobium sp. SEMIA 4085 | reverse complement strand
ACATCGTGCCGGTCTTGGTCGGCGATGCGGCGAAGTGCAAATGGATCTCGGATCTGCTGCTCGACAATTTCGGCGTCTATGTCCAGCCGATCAACTATCCGACGGTGCCGAAGAAGACCGAACGGCTGCGCATCACCCCGACGCCGCTGCATTCCGATGCCGACATCGAACAGCTGGTCGCAGCACTCCACTCCCTCTGGTCGCGCTGCGCGCTCGCAAGGCAGGTCGCATAAAATCGATTGGCTTCGTGGTCATCGGGAAGAACAGCGCGAGGTCGCTGTCCGGCTGTGGGATAAGAATGCCGCAACAGGCCGCTCCTTGCGCCCATTAGTTCGCCCTTGCTGGCCTTGCGGCTCCGAAGATACGGATGGCGGACGACCGCGGTGGTCTGGATCTCATGGTAGCCACTCACCGGTGTTTATCATCGCAACAGGCATGTGTAATCGACAGCCGTTTCGAATTCGGCCAGCAGCGCTTTCGACGTCCCATTGCAGTCGCTGCGCACGTCGTTGCGATTGTGCACTTGCGTTCGCGCTGGTCGAGGCCGCCAATCGGCGGCCTGCCGTCAGGCGGCTTTTTCGTTGAGCGCAACCAGTTCGGCAGCAAGCCTGCGCGCTTCAGCGTCGGCCGCAAAGACGTCATCCATAGTGTGCGCGCCGCCCGTGCCGGCCATCCTGTCCATAACGGCTTCGACAATATCGGCCATTTGCAGGAAGCCGATCCGTTCGTCGACGAAGGCATGAAAGGCCACTTCCTCAGCAGCATTCATGATTGCCCCTTGCAAGCCGCCTCGCTCCAATGCCGTGCGCGCAAGCCTGAGAGCGGGGAAACGCTTTTCGTCCGGCGCTTCGAAGTCCAGACGAGAGAGCTTTGCGAAATCCAGGCGCTCGACATTCAGCTTCGGCCGGCGAGGATATTCCAACGCATAGCCGATCGCCGTTCGCATATCCGGGCTGCCGAGTTGGGCGATGATGGATCCATCGGTATAACCGACCATGGAATGGACGATAGATTGCGGATGCACGACCACCTCGATCTGGTCCGGGCGGACACAGAAGAGGTGCTTAGCCTCGATCATCTCCAGTGCCTTGTTGAACATCGAGGCACTGCCGATGGAGATTTTCAAGCCCATCGACCAATTCGGATGGGCGCGGGCGGTTGCCGCAGTCACATTCGCCATCTCGGCGCGCGACCAGGTGCGGAAAGGGCCGCCTGATGCCGTCAGGATGATCCGTTCGACGGCGTGCCGCTGATTTTCGTCAAGCGACTGGAAAATGGCGCTATGTTCGCTATCGACCGGGATCAACAGCCCGCCCCCCTTCAGCACCGCTTCGACAAAGAGATCGCCTGCTGAAACAAGGCACTCCTTGTTTGCCAGCGCGATCGCCGCACCCTTGCGCGCTGCCGCCAGTGTCGGCACCAGCCCCGCCGTGCCGACGATCGCGGCCATGACCCAGTCCGCTTCGATGTCGGCGGCTTCCGCTAGTCCTTGAGCACCGGCTGCGACGGCGATACCGCTGCCCGAGAGCGCGGCCTTCAGAGATCTGTATCTGCTGTCGCTTGCGGTGACTGCCAGCCGGGCGCCGGTCGATCTTGCCTGCTGCGCAAGAAGCTCAATATTTTCATTTCCGGTCACCACCGAAATTTCATAGCTCTCACGGCCGCCCAGCTGCTGGACGACATCGAGCGTATTTTGTCCGATCGAGCCCGTTGAACCGAAGATGCTGAGGCGCCGCGGCGCGTTTGTGCCGGTCGTCATGCGGGTTTTTTGCCGAAGATTTCCCATTAGCCTCTGGCTCTACAAGGCTTTGAAATGGGCGGCAAGTGTGCAGTGCAGCACTTTTCTACCGTTGAGTGGTTTACACGATGGGCTTCGGATGTGATCCTTATAACAATTCCTGCGGAATTTAACTCCGCAGTTGTTCTGCAGTCGCCGACGACTGATGTCGCGCTGCATTGGCAAATGGCATCAGATGCCGGGCCAGTTCACAAATCGGGAGGAGTTAAAAGGATGCGTGGAAGCGCATCAGCGGGTTTTTGCGCGGTGCGCGCTGAGTGCGATTGGATTTGATGACGACGTTGAAGAAAATACTATTGTCGGGCCTATGCCTTCTGGGGCCCCTTCCGGCCAAGGCGGACAATCTTTTGATCTGGGCACCAGTGCGGGTTTCCGAGCAGTCCTACAAGGCGACGATGGGTTTTCGCCTTCCGTTCGAATGGGAAACGAGCGCCGGCGCCGACCTGGCGCTCGCATCGACCGAGGGCGAGGCCATCCAGCCCGGCTCCGAACAAGCGACGTTTTGGGGAAAGATCACAAAGGCGCGCGTCACGCCGGCAGGCAAAGCGCAACAGGATGCAAGCATCCGGATCGATACGTTGCGCGGCAGTGGTTCGCTGATGCTGAGCCGCTCGCGCAGTTTTATTCTCTCTGACTCGCTCGACCTGCAGACAAGCCGGGCTGTCAGCGTCGGCTACGCTGCCGTCGAAACACGTCAGACGTCGGTGACGGCAACCCAGGCGCTGAAACTGATCTATCCATGGACTGGAACGTCAATTTCGGCAGGAAGCAGCGTGACGGATTTCGGCAAGGATTTTTCGAGTTCAGTGGGCGTCAGCCAGACTGTTCTTCCGAACCTCAATCTCAATGCTTCGGTGACCGATCCGCTTTCGTCGGAACGCTCAGCCAGCGTCAATGTCAACTACCGGGTAAGCTGGTAGGCGATCACGAGATCGACGGCTGCAACAAAGCCGGTTGCCTTTGCGTTTCTCTGCAATCCAACAGGAGGAACGATCATGGTTTTCAAGAAGGCTACATTCCACGGGAAGCAGCCTGGAATCGAAGCGGTGTCGGTCGATCATGCATCGCTTGAAAGGGCAGTGGCTGGCGCGCTTGCGACAGCTGGCGGCATCGACGCTTCAGACGTCGAAGTAACGGCCGAAGGCGACGACATCGTACTGACCGGCTCGGTTGGTACTGCCGATGAAATCGAACGCGCGACGGCCGTCGCGCGAGACGTTCAGGGCGTACGTGCTGTTCGGAACCGGATCCTGCTTGGTTGAATGCGCACGCAACACCATAAACCAGGACGAAAGATTGGTACTCGGCAGTTGGACCGCTGGCATGTGGGGCCTACATTGCATTTGCTGATTCAGCCGGCAAAGCGCTCGCTAAGGAATACCGAGCCATTGTCTGCGCCGCCCGCGCGGTCGGTCTTTTCTGTGGTGACTGGGCCGGACGACTGATGAGCGATTAAAAGCAACAGGCCACTGATCACGACGTAAGCTATCGCAACGATGGTCATCTTGGTACGCATGACGAAACACTCCCTGTTTCGCCCTCAACGCCAGCCCGATTTCAAAGTTCCCAAAGACGATATCGGGCGCCATTTGCTCGCTGTCGCTTTTCCGCCACTTGTCGGGAGAAAAGGACGCCGACCCGGGCCGATTTAGGCTGCGCCTTTGAAATGTCGGTTTGCGATGGGAGCAGTGTTGGCTGTCCGCAACATGCAACCAAGGCACGGCGCCATGACATGCAGATAAGGGGGAGACAGTTGGGATCATTCTTCGACGACGCACGTTATGTGTTTCAGAGTTTGTTCTTCGCCGGCTGAACCCAATGCCATAGCCATAATTTGAGTAAGGAGACCATGATGAAAAAGGCCATTGCGATGATAGTTGCCGCAGCGTCACTGGCTCAAGCCTGCGTGACGGCTGCATACGCAGCTGACACGATCCGGCGCTACCAAGAGCCAGACGCACGCGGCTACCAAGAGCCGGACGTACGCGGTGGGGTCAAGATTGGCCTCCTGACATGCGATGTCGGTGGGGGCCTCGGCTACGTGCTCGGTTCAGCGAAGGAGGCCGACTGCGTTTTTTCTTCGAGTGTTGGTCAGGAGATTTCCGATCACTATACCGGCGATATCAGCACACTCGGGG
>NZ_JABEPH010000463.1:0-3944 GCF_013004495.1 Rhizobium sp. SEMIA 4085 | reverse complement strand
CCGGCCCCCCGCCCGCGCGCCCCCGGCCCAAGCGAGCCCGAGCCGGCACCGGCACGCCGAGCACCGTAATCTCCCCCGCATCAGGCGATGTCCTGCCGAGGACCATTCGCGCAATCGTGCTTTTGCCCGCGCCGTTCGGTCCCAGCAGGCCGAAGCATTCCCCTGCGGCAACGCGGAACGACAACCCGTCGACAACGACCTTGTCCTCATATGTCTTGCTTACGCCGGCAAGATCGATTGCTACCGTGGACATTGCGTTCATCTTACCGTGAAGGTCGCGTCGTCTGGCGATCGCTCAGTTACCTGCGTTTTCGTGAACAGCTGGCCGTCGCACCATATGTGTTCAACGCGTCCCCACTCGCAGGCTGCAGCTGCATCCGGGAAAAAGCCACGTCCATGGTAATTGGCACTCGTGTTGCAAAGCAGCGGAATGCCCGTGAGTTTTTCATATTCAACGAGTAGCTCGGCGACTTTGTGTTGAGAGCTTCTGGATATCGTTTGAAGTCGCGCAGATCCGTCGAGATGGACAACAGCGGGGATTTTGTCCTGCCATTCCATTCGCGTCTCGTGATCGAACAACATGTAGGGATCCGGCGTTCCGGGGCTGAATATTTCCGGCGCACGGTCCTCCAGGCATATCGGAGCCACCGGACGGAAGTGTTCGCGAAGTTTGACTTCGTTCAGAAAATCCTTCATTTCCGGCGAAGTCGCGGCTGCGAGAATGCTTCTACCGCCTAACGCCCGTGGTCCAAGCTCGGCGCGCCCGGAAAGGAAAATAACGGGCTTGTTGCCGGCGAGGATGCTGGCGAGTTCCGGCATACTGCACGGCGTGGCCTCCCATCCGGGCGGCACATGGCCACTTTGCAGGACCGAGCCACTGTAGACCGACCATTCCAGCGGTACGAAGCCTTGCTGCGCCACCATGGCGCTGCAAGCGGCACCGATTGCCGAGCCGCTGTCATTCGGAAAAGGCGGTACCCAGACGGAATCGAACAGGCCCGCCCCGCGCAGTGCACTGTTCCATTTGATATTGAGGCCGCAACCGCCGACGATGCACAAATTTCGCTGTCCTGGAAACGGATGGCGCTTCAAGGCAATTGTCATCTCGCGAACGAGGAGACGCTCGAGAAAGAGATGAAACGATGCCAGCACATCTTCGGGTGGCTTTTCCCCCAATCGAAGGACGCTGGCATCGAAGAAATCATGCACAGCCGCAAGCGTCGTATCTGCGTTGTTGATGTCCGCGCGGTAACGACGGGCAGCCTCGGTGTTGGCCGCAAAGCGCTCCTCGTAGAGCTCCTGAAACACCGCCACGATGTCTTCATCAACCGACCCCAGTGCTATATAAGCCATCAGCTTGCCGGCGACACCTAGATCCCAACCACCGCGGCTCGCCCGCTTATAAGGTCCGAAATAATGGCCCGCGGCAGCGTAGGCTTGGCCTATCACCGGGGACAAGCATTCGAGGAACCGTGCGCCCCGGCCCTCGACGTAATAGAGGCGCGGAAAGATGCAGCCATCCCACACCAAGCAGAACGCGGGTTGTCCGGCCGTCGCAAAGGGGCTGGTGCAGTATGCGGAGGCCACATGGCCCGTCACATGGGGATAGCTCTTATAAGGAAAAACCCGGTCATCGAGCAGCAAGCCGGAGCCGTCGAGGCAATCGAGAAGGCCCTCGGCATGGCGTTCAACATAAGGCGCCCCCTTGAGTGTTAGGGGAACCACGCCACTGAGGACCTGGAACTGCGACTCGTCCTCACCATCCCAGCCGTCGATCACGAACTGATCAACATCGCACGGATTCAGACCGTGTTCCGCCAAAGCGGTGACGACAGCGTCGAGATTGTCGATCGTTTGATATCGTGGATTGTTGTCCCGCTTCTCCTGCTCGACGCAGAAGACGAGGCGTCCCTCTTCGATCAGGGCGATCGCCCCGTCATGGGTCAGCTTGATACCACAGATGCGCATAGTGTCTCCATGTCTAGTCGACAATTCGATTCATCAGGAACCGGATTCCGGATTCCGGAAACGGGCGAGCAAGCAGTCTTCGTTGACCGATTCACCCCGGCACTCGAGACGCTCTACCTCGACCAAGGTTTCGTTCAGCATGGCGATGACTGTCTCAGCGCCGGCAGCGTGACCCCAGCGCCGGCAATTGGCATCGCGTGCCGATCCGAAAACCAGGTGCCCGCCTGGCGCAAGCAGCTGTACCAAGTTTCGGACCGCCGCGCGCATCTCGGCTATGTCTCCGACATAGTAGAGAACCTCCGCCACAACGATCAGGTCGAACAGCTCGTCAGCCGAAAACTGCTGAACATCGGAGACTATCCAGCTGATGTGCGGCGGCTCCCCCATTCGTCGACGTGCTAGAGCAATCGCTCGCGGCACGACATCGATCACCGTGAGCCGCTGGCAGTTGGGCGCTAGTCTCTCCGTGAATGCGCCGGCAGCGCAGCCTACTTCGAGTGCATTTGTGATCGAACCTTGGTTAAGAGACAGTCGGAGCATTTGCGTGTGACGCTCCCGCTCGAACGGATTGCCGTCGAGCCGCCACGGATCGTCTGCGGCCAGTTCCCGACTGAGCAATTCATGATTCATGTTCTGGGTCAAACTCATCCACCTAGGTAAAGTAACTGTCACTCGTCGCTGCAAACGACGTCAGATGCCATCGGCCTCGCAGAATCCCGCGCGAGATTGAACCTGCGAAGCGGAGCCGCATGGCCCGAGTATTCGGTAGTGCTTGATTCAGCGATCGGACTTTGGATGGGGGCCTGCTTTCCCCCCTTGTTTGATGCGTTGGCAGTAGAGCCGCGCGACAGCCAATCGCTATTGCTCAATGTGCACAACGCATAGGCTTTCAGGGGCAGCAGGAGAAAGATGTTGATGAATGTGTGCAGCGAAAAGCAAAGAAATCGAAGTTGGCGAGCACGAAAAGCGACCACGGTGCAGCGAATCATGGTCATGGACACGATCATCAGGCCTGTCCACCAAGGCACGGTGTCTGTCAGTGCGAGCTCTGCGAGCCCCGTTAGTACCGATAGCGCGAGCAGGAGCGGGCCGAGATTCTGTCCGACCACGTCCAGCGTGAGATAGCGATCGAGGCCGGGCAGTAGGCGCAGCCCAAGCAACTTGTCCCGGAACGTGCTGCGTGCCCAGCGAAGTTGTTGTCTCAGATACGGTCCTAGTTTGTCCGGAACGACTGTAGCCGCGATAGCGCCTGGAACGTACTCGGTTCGAAATCCTGCCTTCAGCATGAGGATGGTGAGATGGCGATCCTCGCCGAAGTCGCTTGGCTTGCCCCGAAAAAATTGCGACTCGTACTGATCGAGCAGCGAAAGGAGCGCGGACCGGCGATACATAGCACATGGGCCGCAGCAGCACATAACGGCACCGAAGCGAGCCTGTGCCGCACGCTCCTCGTTGCAAGCCAGCCAGTATTCCATATCGATCAACCGGGTCAACCAAGTGTCGCTCCGATTACTGGCCGTCAACTGCCCCATGGCCGCGCCGACCGCTGGATCTTGCATCTTCGGTACGAGCTTCGCGATGACGTCGGACGCGAGTATTGTGTCTGAGTCGACGTTCAGCACCAAATCTCCAGAGGAGCGGCGTATCGCGGCGATCTGCGCCTTGCGCTTTCCAACGTTCTCGGGAAGCAGAATGACATTGAACATAGGGTCGAGCGCATAGGCGGCATGTACCGGTGTGACAGCGTCGCGATTTCTGGAACCGTCATCAACCACATAGACTCGGACTTCTACGGCGTATTCCTGGTTTGCAATGGAAGCCAGGCACTCCGAAAGCGTGCGCGGGTCTTCGTTGAAACAGGGGACGATGACATCCACGCTCGGCAGCTGGTCGGAGCCGACCAGGTCCTCGGACGCTGAGGAATTGTTAGCCGGCAAAGAGGAAACGAGCTGCGTGCTTTTTTAAGCAATCGCAAG
>NZ_JABEPH010000462.1:0-3959 GCF_013004495.1 Rhizobium sp. SEMIA 4085 | reverse complement strand
CTGCGGCCTGCCGGGTGGATCGTTGGGGTGCAGTTGGGTCACACGCGGGGGCTGCCAGGCCTGAGTAGGGCCCCCCAGGCAGTTTCAAAAAAATGGCAGTTGTCGAACCGCCGTACTGTGCCCCGTAATAGATTCCGGCCAACATGATGAGCGAAGATTCAGGGGGAAGCCCGAACGTAATCGGGAGCAACATGGCTATCGTCGCCACCGGACCGAGACCGGGCAGTACGCCAATTGCAGTTCCCAGGAATACGCCGACCAGGCAATAGAACAGGTTATAGAACGTGCCAGCGATTGAGAGGCCGAGCCAGAGGTTTGCGAATATGTCCATGTTTCAAGGCCCCTACTTAAACCATTCGCCGATGATCGGCATAGGAAGTCCCAGCCCCTCGACAAAGACGGCCAGGCAGAAAATGTTGAGCGCTACGAGACCGATGAGTGGTCGGATCTCGAAGCGAAACCTTTCACTTGCAGCCGCACTGATGAGTATCAGAGCGGTCAATGCGGCAGCCAAACCGGTGGTCTCCAGCAGGAAGCCGAACGCACATGCAGAAAGCGTGACGAGTGTCAGAGCTTTCCAATTGATCGTGCCGATCCGCTCGCCATCGCGCACGAAGCCTTTGGCGATCGTGACGAGGCCGAAGATGATCAAGAGCGACGAAATGATCGTCGGGAAATACCCCGGCCCCATGCCGCCAGCCGTGCCGAAACTGTAGTTTCGGGCGACGGCAAAACCGACCAGTCCAAGGGTGAGGTAGATTACCCCTATCCCAAGGTCCTTTTCTCCCCGTATGCGGATCATCCGTCATCCTCCAGATAGTGAGTTACTCTCTCGAGCGGGGGCCGCCGATTGACAGGCCTTCTCGCTCTCTCATGGGAAGCAGCCGCAGCCCGTAAGGCTCCTTTCGCTTCTGCCAGCGCTCAATCAGACGGCCGTATACGCCATCAACCTGGTCAGCGGTGGTGTAGCCGACCATATGAAAGAAGCCTCCCGCCTCCGGATCGAGGTCGGTGCGCCCCAGCAAGATCACCGAAAGATCGGCAGGGATTGCGAGCCCTTCTTGTTCCAGAAGATTCTTGAACCGAGCGCCGTCTTCGACGCCCCAGACGACGACCGCCGGGGCTTGGGAGTTCGGGCTTTCAGAGATCCCCGAAACGAGCGCAGCAACGGCCGCCTCCTCGTAGTCTTTGGCGGGCAGCTTGGGGATTTTGATTTCAGGCCGGATGACATCTGCGAGTTCGACGGTCTCGCGAAGATTGCGCCACCGATGGAGGCCCATCTCGTTCGCAAGGAAAAAGCTTGCGGTGGTGATGTAGTGGATGCAGTCGTGCCCTGAACTCACCAAACGGCGCACGGCAGTTTCAACGGATTGTCCCCATTCAAAGCCGACGGCGTCTATATCCGTTCCGACCAACCAGGCGCCGTCGACGATTATCGTATCGGTTTTGCGACGGATGGCAGAGATCATGTCGACAGGCATGATGTCGAAAGAGTTCTGGACGATGCAAGCATCAAAACGGGGAAGCGTGTGGAGTACCTGTTTGGCATGTTCGGGATCGGAATATCCGACTTCGAGCGTGACATGCCCATCACTGTTTAAGCGATCTTGCAAAGATTCAAGGACCACCCTGCCGCGCAGATTACTGGAGGATCGGCGAAGCATGATGACGCTGCGAGGCGCGTTATCATGCTTTTTGCTGGACGGGCTCGGCACAGATACGCCCACGTCAGATTGCTTGCTCTTTGTGAAAAAAGTTCCGCGACCGACATGGGCATCGACAAGCCCTTCTGCTTTCAGATCGTTGACCGCGCGTTGGACGACTTGCTGGCTAAGCGAAAAGTCGCGCATCAATTGCCGCACGGTGGGCAAGCGATCTCCCTCCTCCGCCGCCAAGGCGACGGATCTCAGATAGGACTGTAATTTACTGGTCTCTCCCATGCAACGACTCCTATTACAATATAATACAATTCGGCAAGAATTATTTTAACTCTGCCGCTTGAGCTGCCATCAAGCCTGCTGTACATAACATTGCGAGGAATGAAGAGCAATACAAATTGTATTGCTAATTGCCAAGGGAGGCTTATATGTTCCGACGTCGCTTTCTAACTGCCATGGCCACCGTGGCCGCGCTTACCGCCATGCCGCTGCATGTAGTGGCCCAGGGCTCGGGTCCGATGACCTTGCTCGTAGGCTACTCCGCTGGCGGAAGTGCCGATTATGCTGCCCGCGTGGTGGCGTCGGAACTTTCCAAGAAACTCGGACGATCCGTGATTGTCGAAAATGCCACCGGTGGCAGCGGAATGATCGCGTTGCAAAAACTGGTCAATAGCAAGGCAGATGGCTCGACGCTCTATTACGGTGGCCATGACACTGTCGCGGTACCGATGCTCAACAAGTCGGTCGGCATTGACTGGAAAGAAGCGACGCTGCCTGTTGGCCGTACCGCTTTGACGTCCATGTCGATCGCCGTGCCCGCCGACTCCCCATATAAAACCTTGGGGGATCTGGTCGCCGCGGCAAAGGAAAGCCCTGAATCCATCACCTATGGCACACCCGGAATCGGCACTGCCCAGCACTTCGTGGGCGAGATGATCAGCCATCGTGCAGGCGTAAAGCTGCTCCACGCACCATATCGAGGCGGCGCTCAGGTTTCGAACGACATTCTGGCGGGGCTTTTGAATTCGGCCGTCTTTACGACATCGACTGCACTTCCGTTCGTGAAGGAAGGAAAAGTCCGCGTTCTCGCCGTAACCAGCGCGGCGCGCTCAGCCGCGCTTCCCGACGTCCCGGCCCTGACGGAAATCGAAGGATTTAACGGGCTCGCCCTCCCTCTCTGGCAGGGCATTTTCGTCAAGGCCGGTACCGACACTGCTGCCGCCAAGGAAATTAGCGACGCTATCGTCGCTTCCCTTGGACATGCAGACGTCAAAAAACGATTGGCCGACGGTGGTTTCGTAGCGGCGCCGATGCCGATGGGTGAATTCACCGGGTTCATCGAAAAGGAAGCTGAGATCTATCGTCAAATCGTCAAGGATTCGGCGATCTCGATAGAGTGAAAGCAACGGCGCTCCGACGCGCTCAGAGCGCCACTTCATCATCGTCAGAAGACGGATATATCATGACCGTGGGAATGTTCGACTCCTTCATCACGCGCTACTGGTTCAGCTTTGAAGCGAAGGAAATTTGGAGTGATATCCAGACCCTCCAAACCTGGTTGGACGTTGAAGCTGCTTTAGCAGAGGCGCAAGCGCGACTGGGCGTTATTCCAGCCGACGTGGCGCCTGTCATCAAAGAAGCTTGCCGTCACGAGCGCTTCGATACCGAACGTCTGAGCTGTGAAATTTCCCATGCCCAGCATCCGTTTGTTCCGGTTCTGCGCCAGTTGGAAGAATTCACTGGTGAGCCTGCTGCTGGATACATCCACTGGGGTGCGACGACGCAGAACATCTTCGACACCACCGCATCCCTGCAAATGAAGGCGACGCACGCCCTGATCGATAGCAGTCTCGTCCGGATTGAGAGCGCGCTGTCGAAAATGGCGACCAAACATCGCGACACCTTGCAAGCCGGCCGTACCCACGGTCAGCACGCTCTACCGATGACCTTCGGCTTCAAAGTAGCCGGCTGGCTGGAAGAAGTCCGCCGCGATCGCCAGCGTCTACAGGACCGACTGAAGTCCTCCTTCGTCGCAAGCTTGGGCGGCGCCATTGGCACGTTTGCCGCGATGGGGGAAAAAGGACCGGCCGTGGAGGCGGAAATGGCCGCAATCCTTGACCTGGAACCCGCGATTTTGCCGATGCGATCCTCTTACGACCGCGTCAGCGATTATGTCTGTGCCTTGGCCCTTTTCGCTGGAACGGCTGAAAAGATCGCGCAGGATATTGTGTTTATGCAGCGGACTGAGATTGGCGAGATCGAGGAAGCCTTCCATATGGGCAAGGTGGGTACCTCGACGAT
>NZ_JABEPH010000461.1:0-3963 GCF_013004495.1 Rhizobium sp. SEMIA 4085 | reverse complement strand
TGTTGAGATGTATGAAACCCCAATAAGGTAAGCCGAAAGGCTGGAAGCGTGACTGTCCCTCGATCATCACCTGCATCTCAGTGATCCGTTCTATCGGTGGAGGCGGCCTCTTTCATGTCACCTCCTCCGTCAGAACTACAGTTAACGCTCAAGCCGGGGAGAACGCCAGTCATTTCCAATGTGCGGAACAGGCCTCCTTGCGGCACAAGGCCAGTCTTGATATCGCCCGTCGCTTCGCAACGGTCGTGCTGGAAGACCTCGCCACGCCAATGCGGTTTGCGCCCACGCCGACCACAACGCTGCGATCAACATCCTGCGTCGGAACACGGCGTCTATGATCGTGGAGGAAGGCGAGCCGCTCTTCATTGAAGCGATAACCGTCGGCGGAGCTTCGCGCCCCTTCGGAAATCCCCTCAAGCGGGGGAAGATGTTAAGTTCTCGACAAGCCCTCTGATGCCATGTTCGACATTGGCATCATGAAACCTTTTGATTTTTACGCCGTTGTCGTGCGTATGACCGACGCTAAATTCAATCCGAAATCGGTCGACGGCACCAACACGCACGGTGCCGAGACGTCGCACCAAGAGAAGGTATCGACTGTCGAGGTCGCGCCGCCCCCAAATGTCATCGAACCCGATAAAGAGTTGACGCCTGAGGAGGCCGAGCAGGCGCGCAAGAGATATTTGCTAAAGCGTTTCTGGATCAGCGCGCGCGGTTACTGGGGCCGCGGCGGCGACAGGCTCGCTTGGCCGTGCTCAATCGGACTATTGACCCTGATCGGCATCAATGTCGGCTTCCAGTATGGAATCAATGTCTGGAACCGCGCAATTTTTGACGCCATCGAGCAACACAATGCCCGCACCGTATACTTTCTGAGCGCCGTATTCCTGCCATTGGTGCTTGGAACCGTCGTCCTTGTCGTTGCACAAGTCGCCCTTCGTATGATGATTCAGCGCCGCTGGCGTTGCTGGCTCACAACAACAGTCATCGCGCGCTGGCTCGCAAACGGCCGTTACTATCAGTTGAACCTCATCGGCGGCGACCACAAAAACCCCGAAGCGCGCGTTGCGGAAGATTTGCGGATTGCCACCGAATCACCCGTCGATTTCATCGCGGGTGTCATTTCCGCATTTCTGTCTGCCTCGACCTTCATCGTGGTGCTTTGGACCATCGGCGGAGCCCTCAGTCTGACAATCGCAGGTTCGACCGTCACTGTTCCTGGCTTCCTCGTCATCACCGCGGTCCTCTATGCCGCGATCACATCGAGCTCGATGGCGGTCATCGGCCGCCATTTCGTCCACGTCTCTGAGGTCAAAAATCAGGCGGAAGCCGAATTTCGCTACACGCTGACGCATGTACGGGAGAACGGCGAGAGTATCGCCTTGCTCGGCGGTGAAGAGGAGGAGCGTAACGACGTCGAGAAGACGTTCGCCAAGGTACTCAGGCAATGGGCGCTCCTTGCGCGCCAACACATGCGCACGGCGCTTGTGTCGCAGGGGTCGAGCTTGTTTGCACCAGTCGTGCCGGTTTTGCTTTGCGCTCCAAAGTTTCTCGAAGGCAGCATGACCCTCGGACAGGTGATGCAGGCTGCCTCTGCCTTCGCCATCGTTCAAAGCGCGTTCGGATGGCTGGTCGACAACTACCCCCGTCTTGCCGATTGGAACGCCTGTGCACGCCGCATCGCTTCGCTGATGATGTCGCTCGACGGGCTCGAGCGCGCCGAACAGAGCAACGCTTTGGGACGCATCAAGCGCGGTAAAACTGAAGGCGATACGATGCTCAGCCTAAACGATCTCTCCGTTTCGCTTGACGACGGCACCGCCGTGGTCAAGGAAACCCAGGTCGCGATCGAACCAGGCGAGCGGGTGCTCGTAGCCGGAGAATCCGGTTCAGGCAAGAGCACGCTGGTGCGGGCCATCGCAGGTCTTTGGCCGTGGGGTGACGGCAGCGTCAATTTCCACGCCGACAGACGACTGTTCATGTTACCGCAACGGCCCTATATCCCTTCCGGGACGCTTCGCCGTGCAGTCGCCTATCCCCGCGCCGCCGATAGCTGGACGCTGGATGTGATCAAGGCGGCCCTCAAGAAGGTGGGACTCGATTATCTGAACGACAAGATCGAGGACGACGCGCCATGGGATCAGACGTTGTCGGGTGGCGAAAAGCAGCGGCTCGCCTTTGCGCGTCTCCTGCTACACACGCCCGATATCATCGTGTTGGATGAAGCAACGTCAGCACTCGATGAGAAGAGTCAGGACAAGATGATGGAGATGTTGATTTATGAATTGCCGAAGGTCACCATCATAAGCGTAGCGCATCGAGCTGAGCTGGAAGCCTTCCATAGCCGCAAGATCACATTGGAGCGGCGCGAGGGCGGCGCAAAGCTTGTCAGTGATATTGATCTTGTCCAGCGCAAGAGAAAACGGAACTTGCTGTTGCGCCTTTTGGAGAACCGGCGCTCACAGAAAGGGCGCGCGACCTCGAGTAATGCGGCGCTACCCCAGAATAGAAATTGACGTCCGCCTTCCTCTGTTGGCAAAGAGAGCCTTCCTGCGCTCAATGCCGGGGCGGGCTGGATGCCGGTGACAGGCACAGGCATGATGGAAGGCAATTGGCATACCTCCGTGGGCATCGATTGCAGCAACAAACCCCGGCAGGGGCTAACGACCCTAGCAACCTAACGCCCGGCCTTCATCACACCTTCAAAAACTGCGAGCCCTTGTCGAAGCTCAATCCGGGGAAAATCTTGCCCGTCAGGTCCCCGGCCGTCACGTCGAACTGCCGGTAGAGCATCGCGGCGGCAATCTCGCGCACGTCGGCCGTCGGCATCAGATCGCGGTCGTCGAGCAGTTGGCCGGCGCCAATGCCGGGCCATTTACCGAGAATGCGTCCGCCATGGATCGCCCCGCCCGCCAGCACCGCGCAGCCGCCGGTGCCGTGGTCGGTGCCGCCGGAGCCGTTCTGACGCACGGTGCGGCCAAATTCCGTCATCGCCAGCACCACGGTCTTCGACCAAACCTCCAGACCGAGCGTCACCTTCAGTGTATTGATCGCCTGTGCCAGATCCTGCACCGGCCGTTTGAACTGCCCAGTCTGGGCGACATGCGTATCCCAGCCGGTGATCGAGAAGCTCGCGATGCGGTAGTCGCCCTTCAGCATATTGCCGGCGAGCGTCGCGACGTCGGCGATCTTCTCGCCGCGCTTGCCGTCCGGCTCGGTGATCATCGCCGCATTGTTCGCGCGCGTCGCCTCTTCCATCGCCTTGGCAAAGGCCGGATCGCCGGCATAGAGCCGCATCAGGAACTGCATCTCGTCCTTCGCCGTTCCGAGATTGGAATCCGAGGCCCAGACATCGACATTGTTCGGGCCCGAAAGGATCAGCTCCGTCGAGGTATTCACGTCGATCGCCTTGCGGGCCTGCGAGCGCGGGATCACCGAAAGCGTCCGGTTCAGCCAGCCGGTCTTCTCCGCCGCCACATGTTCGCCGCCCGATTCCAGCATGTCCTGCCCGTCGAAATGGCTGCGCTGGTCGCGATAGGGCGTCGAAACCGCATGCACGAAGGCAAGCTCTCTTCCCTTCCACAGCGACATCAGGTCGGCCGCCGCCGGATTGAGCCCGAAATGCCCGTCGAGGTCGAGGAGCCCCTTCTCCGGCGTCAGCGCCAACGTCGGCCTCAGCGCCGCAAAAGCTGCCTCGCCGTAGGGCTGCACGAGGTCGAGGCCGTCCATCGCGCCGCGCAGCACGATGGTCACGAAGCGGTTGTCGCCGGGCATGGCGGCGAAGGTGACCGGCGTGAAGATCGGAGCGGCGGCAAGGCAACAGGCGGAAGCGAGAAAGCCGCGGCGGGACAGCGGAATCGCGGGCATGACCAGCTACTATCCGCGGTATGCATTGGGGGGGGACAGGAAGCGCGACAGGCCAACGTGACTAGGGCCGGAGGCGAGAAACACCCACAGCGACGA
>NZ_JABEPH010000044.1:0-23593 GCF_013004495.1 Rhizobium sp. SEMIA 4085 | reverse complement strand
AGCCATGATTCGTGCCCGGCATGCAATCTTATCGAAGCGGCGGCGCGGCGTTACCGACAGGTCCTTTTTCACAGCCATGGGCGGTGCTTCATCGATGGTGCTGCTCGTGCCTCCAATCGTACTCGCAACCGGGTGGTTCATGGCACTGCGGCCCTTTGGCGATGCGACGCGCTTTGCGGCCGTGCTCGTCGTTCTCATCAATATGCTCATGGCACTTCCCTTTGTCATGCGCGTACTGGAGCCGGCCTATATTGTGCATCAGCGCCGGACGCAGAAACTGGCCGCAAGCTTGGGGATTGCGCACGCGGCTCGATTGAGATTGATCGATTGGCCGGGCTTGAAGAAGCCGCTGCTCACCGCCTTGTCGTTCGCAATGGCGCTCTCGCTCGGCGATCTCGGCGCCGTTGCTCTCTTCGGTTCTGAAGGTTTGGTGACATTGCCCTGGCTCGTCTACAGCCGCATGGGCAGCTACCGGACGAACGATGCCGACGGCCTTGCGCTGATCCTCGGCATCATTTGCCTGCTGCTGACAATCGCCGGAACAGCGGGCCAGCCGAGACGGGAGAATGGCGATGGCGATCGCTAATCAAGACGAGATCGAAATGCAGGACGTGCGCTTGATGCTCGGCACGCACGCTTTCCATTTCGATTCCCGTCTGCCGGCCGGCCGGATCATCGCGGTGAGCGGGCCTTCCGGCGCCGGGAAGTCAACCTTTCTCAATCTGCTTGCCGGTTTTGAAAGACCTGACAGCGGCCGCATTTTGATGCACGGCGCTGATGTGACGGCCGCCTATCCGGCGGAACGTCCGGTCTCGGTCGTCTTCCAGGACAACAATCTCTTTGCCCATCTTGATATCTTTACCAATGTCGGCCTGGGGATCGATCCGGCGTTGAAGCTTGCCGCCCAAGACCGGAGAAAAATTTCCCAAGCGCTTGAGAAGGTCGGTCTCGCCAATTTCGAACGGCGTATGCCCGCAACGCTTTCCGGTGGAGAGCGGCAGCGAGCCGCATTTGCGCGCGCGCTCGTGCGAAAGCGCGCCGTTCTGCTGCTGGATGAACCTTTTGCAGCGCTTGACCCGGGCTTGCGCGCAGGCATGGCCGAACTGCTGCTTGGTATGCACATGGAAACCGAAAACACGGTGATCATGGTTTCGCATGATCCCGACGAGGTGCGCCGGATCGCCGATTACGGTGTCTTTATCGATAAAGGCGCGATCGTTCTTGCCGCGCCACTCACCGAGTATCTCGCGCGGGAAGATATGCCCGCGCTAAGGCGATTTCTGCACGGCTGACGAATCTCATACTTGCGATGGCACTTTCGCCACAATTTCATCCGAGCGAAAGATCGCCCTAACGACGCCACGCTTGCTAAAATACAACGGCGCTACAATTAAACAGAGTCTCGCTATGCAACCGATGCGGAAATCAGTTACAGCAATGGCTTGTGTCTTCCCGCTGTGCAGTGCGAGAACCGGGATGGACGACTGTTGAACCCCGTTGGAAGCGGCCGGATCGGACATGCGGCAAACCGGCCGAAAAGCAAGATGACTCGGAGAGCCAGACTGGACAGCATGACGACGTGGAAACGCCCCGCGCCCTCCAGTAACGTGCTTTCTGCGCCCTACCGGTGGAGCCGCCATGCGCTGCTTGTGTCTGCGGCCGCAGTCGCGCTCAATGGCTGCCAGTCGATTCTCGAGCAATCCTATCAGCCGACGGTCTCGCCCTCTGCCAGCCCACAGATCGTCGATGAAGTGCAGAAGAACGATCCGCGTGCCGCCATGGGCGCGCGCGAACATCCGCGTATCGTTGCAAGCTACGGCGGCGAATACAAGGACGCCAAGACTGAACGCCTCGTTGCGCGCATTGCCGGTGCGCTAACGGCGGTTTCGGAAAATCCGAGCCAGTCCTACCGAATCACGATTTTGAATTCGCCGGCAATCAACGCTTTCGCGCTGCCGGGCGGCTATCTCTATGTGACCCGAGGTCTGCTGGCGCTTGCCAACGACGCTTCCGAAGTCGCGGCTGTGCTGTCGCATGAAATGGGTCACGTTACGGCCAATCACGGCATCGAACGCCAGAAGCGCGAAGAGGCGGAGGTCATCGCGAGCCGCGTCGTCGCCGAGGTTTTGTCGAGCGACATCGCCGGCAAACAGGCGCTTGCCCGCGGTAAGCTGCGTCTCGCCGCCTTCTCGCGCCAGCAGGAACTGCAGGCCGATGTGATCGGCGTGCGCATGCTCGGTGAAGCGGGCTACGATCCTTACGCCGCCACTCGCTTCCTCGATTCCATGGCGGCCTATAGTCGCTTCATGTCGGCCGATCCTGAGGCCGATCAAAGCCTGGACTTCCTTTCGAGCCACCCGAACTCGGTGCAGCGTATCGAGCTTGCGCGCGATCACGCCCGCGCCTTCGGCCAGGAAGGGACGGTCGGAGACAAGGGCCGGGGCTATTATCTCGATGGCATCGACGGTCTTCTCTATGGCGACAGTCCGGAGGAAGGCTATGTTCGTGGCCAGACCTTCCTGCACGGTGGTCTCGGCATTCGCTTCGACGTGCCGCCGGATTTCAGCATCGACAATAAAGTCGAAGCCGTCATGGCCACCGGTCCGGGAGACGTGGCGATCCGCTTCGACGGGGTTGCCGACAGCGACAACCAAAGCTTGACGAACTACATATCGAGCGGCTGGGTCACCGGCCTCGATCCTTCGACGATCCGGCCGATCACCGTCAACGGCATGGAAGCGGCAACGGCCCGTGCAACCGCGGATCGCTGGGATTTCGACGTGACCGTGGTGCGCAACAACTCGCAGATCTTCCGCTTCTTGACCGCCGTTCCAAAGGGCAGTGCCGTCCTGCAGCCGACGGCAGACGTACTGCGCGCCAGCTTCCGCCGCATGACACCGCAAGAGGCGGCAACGCTGAAGCCTCTGAGAATCCGCGTCATCAGCGTGCGTCCCGGCGAAAACGTCGCAACGCTGGCGGCCCGAATGCTGGGCACGGATCGTAAGCTCGACCTCTTCAAATTGATCAATGCCCTGCCAACTGGCGGCACGGTCTCGCCCGGCGACCGCGTGAAAATCATTTCCGAATAAAAAGAACCCGGCTTTCGCCGGGCCAGTTTGTGCTGCTGGAAGTAAGAGCTCTAGGCGTGAGCCGCCATATGGGGATCCGCGCTGACAAGCGCGCTGCGCAACTTTTCCATGGCGCGGCTTTCGATCTGGCGAACGCGTTCCTTTGAAATTCCGAGATCGGCGCCGAGTTCTTCGAGCGTCGCACCTTCTTCGGCAAGGCGGCGTGCCGCAATGATCTTCATTTCGCGCTCATTGAGATGTTTCAGCGCCGATGTCAGCCAGATACGGCGACGTTCGCCATCGATCATGTTGGAAACCTGCTCGTCCGGCAACGGATCGTCGCTGACAAGGAAATCCATCTTCTCCGCGCTGTCGGCATCGCCGGAAACCGAAGGCGCCTGCAGCGAGGCGTCATTGCCGGAAAGGCGCGCATCCATCGTCTGGACGTCGGCGAGGCTGACACCCAGGGCAGCCGCGATCTCCTGATGGATGGATTGAAGGGTGAGATGCGAGTCGCCTCTGGCAAGTTTGGCGCGCAGGCGACGCAGATTGAAGAAGAGGGCCTTTTGGGCGGAGCTCGTACCGCCGCGGACAATCGACCAGTTGCGCAGGATATAATCCTGAATCGACGCACGAATCCACCAGCTTGCGTAGGTAGAGAAGCGCACCTCGCGTTCCGGCTCAAAGCGGGCAGCCGCTTCAAGGAGACCGACATAACCTTCCTGGACAAGATCGCTCATCGGCAGACCGAAGTTGCGAAACTTGCCCGCCATCGAAATGACGAGACGCATGTGAGCCATCGCGATCTGGTTGCGGGCACCGCGATCCTCATTGTCCTTCCAGCGAATAGCGAGATCATGTTCTTCTTCGCGAGCAAGATAGGGAGCCGCCATGGCGATTTTGATCATGCGCCGGTCTGCAGACATGTTCTTCATAATCGGTCTCCTAAAAATCAGGCCTCGTGCCCTTGAAGAAAACAATCAGGTTACTCCCGGACCAAGCTGCCCGGATCAATCCAGCGTGTGAATGCATAAAGGCCCCGCTCCTGGATTTTTCAGGAGGAGGCCCTATCTCTTTGTCATATGCAGGTAAGGTTGGACCCGATTCTTCAAGTTGCCGGCCTGGCAAATTGTGGAAGGCATGATCCGCTCCTCATCGAACGTTGACAGGATGCGAACGTTCGATCAGGCAGATATTTCCCGATGCAATCCGCACGTACAGTGTCTAAACGCGGCTGGCCGGAAAAAGTTCCACAAAAAAACCCGGCTCGCAGGCCGGGCTTTTTGTTAAGGAAAACAATGCAGTATTAAGCGGCTTCGTCCTGCGAATCGTCTTCTTCGATTGCCTTGCCGCGCTTCGGACCCTTGTTGAGATTCATCTCGACGAGACGAACAGCTTCGGTTTCCGACATCTTGTTCACTGCGGCGATTTCGCGCGCCATGCGATCGAGCGCCGCTTCATAGAGCTGACGCTCGGAATAGGACTGCTCGGGCTGATTTTCAGCGCGATAGAGGTCGCGAACGACTTCTGCGATGGAAATCAGGTCACCGGAGTTGATCTTGGCATCATATTCCTGCGCACGGCGGGACCACATGGTGCGCTTGACACGTGCCTTACCCTGCACGACCTTCAGGGCGCGCTCGACGAAATCGGTTTCCGAGAGCTTGCGCATGCCGATGCTCATTGCCTTGGCAACCGGAACTTTCAAGCGCATCTTGTCCTTATCGAAATCGATAACGAAAAGCTCGAGCTTCATGCCGGCGACTTCTTGCTCTTCGATAGCCGTGATGTTACCGACGCCGTGAGCGGGGTATACGATCGATTCGCCGGTCTTGAAGCCATGGCGTGCTGCTGAAGGTTTTTTCTGCTGGGTCGTCATACTAATCAAAAACTCCCTGTTACGCGTCCGGCAGCGGCCGGCGCCGGGTCAGTCAGGCCCGGTTGAGACGGATCAGCTCCGTCGGGTGACTTCACTCTGGTCCCACCAGACAGAAGCAAAAGATCTCCTTGCGCGCGATCAATGATCGAACAGCTCAAGGCGTTGATATCTCACGGGGAACCGCGTACGGATTTCTTTTGCTTTCGTGATGGTTTTGGGCACGCTTCGTGCCTCAAATGGATCAGTGTGGCGAACCTATCATAAAAATATGAGGAAATCAATAATTTGCTTAACGTGAGTCATGTGGGCAACACATGGCACCCATATCAGCAGAGCATCTTATAAACGTTTACGCCCGCCTTCGGCCCCTATTTCAGGGCTACACCGGCAAAATGTTCGTCAATCGCCGGAACCGGGTTTTTCGCTGAAGTACTTCTCGAACTTGCCGGCCTCTCCGTCCATTTCCTTGGCTTCCGCCATCGGTTCTTTCTTGACGGTGATGTTGGGCCAGCTGCTGGCATATTCAGCATTGATCTTGAGCCACTTGTCGAGCCCGGGCTCGGTATCCGGCTTGATGGCCTCGGCGGGACATTCCGGTTCGCAGACACCACAGTCGATGCACTCATCCGGGTGGATGACGAGGAAATTTTCGCCCTCATAGAAGCAGTCGACAGGGCATACTTCCACGCAGTCGGTATATTTGCAGCGAATGCAATTGTCGGTCACGACATAGGTCATGAAGAACTCCAGGATTTTCACGCAAGCGGGGCCGGGCAACCTGGAACGTCGCGCCTTTCCCCTGGCCGGAGGACAGCGTGGACAGGCTTGGGAGGCAAGCACACTGTCCGGCAAGTTGACTGTCACGTATCGGCTTTGTGGTCGAATTTCAAGAATAAACGATCTGTCGATCAGGCCCTGATGGACAGAGTTTTCTAATCCTCGTCCGACATCAGTCTGTCGACTGCGCGCCGCTCCTTTTTCGTCGGCCGGCCGGCGCCCGTCGAACGGATGGCCTGCTCGTAGGGCGTGAGACGTTTTGTCTCACCCTGAGGCGGCGTCAGATCCTCGTAAAGTAGTTTTGCTTCTTCGAAGGGCCCGCGCCTCTCGCCTGATGCCTTCACGATCAGAACCACATCCCGCCGATCCAGCGTCAGCTCGACACGGTCACCCGCCTTCACGGTCTGGCTGGGTTGTTGGACGCGCTCGCCATTGATGCGAACGTGGCCTGACTGGATGTGGCCTTGCGCCAGAGAGCGAGATTTCACCATGCGCGTGAAAAACAGCCACTTGTCGATGCGCTGACGCGAACCGCTTCCTGGCTGTGTCTCCCCGCTCATAGGCTACTTCTTCATCTGCTCCTTCAAGGCAGCGAGCTTTGCGAAAGGAGAATCCGGATCAATCGGCTTTTCCTTGCGCGGCGCCTTTGCCTCGAAGCGCAACGGCTGCGAGCCGTTGCGATTGTTGTTGCGGTCGTTGCGATCCTTGCGGTCGCCGCGATCCTGACGATCGCCCCGCTGCTCGTTGCGATCGCCCCGAGCCTGGTGCGGCTTGCCGCCGTCGCGGCCGCGTTCGTGGCGTTTGCCGTCCCGGCCTTCGCCACGATTGCCTTCTGCGCCTTCACCCCCGCCGTGGCGGCGGTTGCCCTGCTGCTGACGGTCACCGCCGCGGCGTTCCCCGGGACTGCGTGCTTGGCGATGGTTGTCGTTGCGTCCGCCAAGACGCCACAAAAGGACAGGTTTCGGTTCGACAGGTTCAGCGGCTTCCGCAGATTCAGCCGCGGATGCTTCGCTCGCCGCGGCCTCGACAGCCGGTTTTTCTTCTGCAGCCGGCGCTGCGGAAGCAGCTTCTTCCGATGTGCTGTCGGCATCGTCATGATCGGCTTTTTCGGCGGCCTCTTCCCCAGAGGTTTCGGCTGCCGGGGCAGCGGAAGCATCGTGGGCAGCAAGATGAGTTGCTGCATCCTCGGCCGTCACGGCATCGGCGCGATAGCCAAGGCCCTTGAGGATCTCTTCCATGTCCTCCAGCGTCGCGCCGAGGATCGAAAGCATCGCAGTGGTGGTCGTGAAGCGGCGGCCATCATAAGCGCCTTCCGGCCGGTTCGCCTGACCCGGCTTCCACTGCAGCAACGGACGGATGATATCCGCAAGCCGCTCGAGAATATCGATGCGAACGGCACGCTTGCCGAGAAACCGGAAACCAGCGAGCTTATAGAACGTGCGCTCGAAGCCCGGATCGGTCACGACGGACGTGCGGCCGGCAGCCAGCACCGGAATGAGATCGCCGTAGCCCGGTTTTTCAAGGCCGTCATTTTTCAAGGCCCAGAGCAGCGTGATGAGTTCAGCCGGAGCCGGCTTCAAAAGCGCAGGGACGAAAATGTGGTAGGCGCCGAAGCGAACACCATAACGGCGCATGGAAGCGCGCGCGTCCTGATCCAGCGACTTCACCTCTTCCGTCACATCGCGGCGGAAGAGCACACCGAGATTTTCGACGAGCTGGAAGGCGAGGCCCTTGGCAAGGCCCTGTAGGTCCTCAGCACGCGAAAGATCATCGAGCGGCTTCAAAACCGTGCTGATATGGTGATTGACGAAGCGTTCGACGCGGGCTGCAACGTGCTCGCGCGCGTTGCCCGTCAGCTGTTCGTCGGCAAGCAGGATGACGCGAGGACGCATGACGTGCTCGCTGCCCGCAAGGCGAGCAACCGGATCGCCGATCCACCGGATGAGGCCGTCGGCGCTGATCGCCAGATCGCTGTTGCCTGCAGCATGGAGGCGCGCGGCGCGCGCCTCGAATTCCAGGGCAAGCGCCTTTTGCGATGCCGTTTGGATCGCCTTGGCGTCCGATCCGTCCGCACCCGAAATTGGGGTAAACCGGAACCCGGACAACTGCCCCACATGATGTCCTTCAACAAAGACATCGCCATTCACACTGATTTCAGCTTCCAGCATCGCATTCTCTCTCAGGCGCTTCATGAGCACAGATGTCCTGCGATCAACAAAGCGTTTCGTCAACCTTTCATGTAACGCATCGGACAATCGATCCTCGATTTCCCGCGTCTTTTCCTGCCAGTGTGTCGGATCGGCAAGCCATCCGGGCCGATTCGACACATAAGTCCATGTTCTTATCTGCGCGATTCGCGCCGAAAGCGTGTCAATTTCGCCATCCGTGCGATCGGCTCTTTGCACCTGCTCTGCGAGAAACTGCTCGTTCACCGTGCCATAGCGCACAAGATCGGAAAAGAGCGTCGAGATCAGGTCAGCATGCTGTGCAGGGGTGATACGCCGATAATCAGGCAGCGCGCAAGTTTCCCAAAGCTTCTCCACGCGCTGCGGATTTGTAGCCAGATCTACGATTTCCGGATAGCGCGTCAGGTGTTCAAGCGCTTGCTGGTCGACGGCGGGCAAAGCCCGCGTCAAACCTTCAGCGCTCGGCGGACGTTCAAGACTGGCCCGCAATGATTGTATCGACGAGAAATCAAGCTCTTTCGTGCGCCACTGCAAGACCCTGACATTGTCGAATTCGTGCGCTTCTATCCGCTGCGCCAATTCCTCATCGAACGGCTGCACTTGGCCTGTTACGCCGAATGTACCGTCACGCACGTGGCGGCCGGCACGTCCGGCAACCTGGCCGAGTTCGGCAGGATTGAGATTGCGGAACTGATAGCCGTCGAACTTGCGGTCCTGCGCGAACGCCACGTGATCGACATCGAGATTGAGGCCCATGCCGATCGCATCGGTCGCGACGAGATATTCAACATCGCCGGCCTGATAGAGCGCAACTTGAGAATTTCGGGTGCGGGGACTGAGGGCACCGAGAACAACCGCAGCACCCCCTCGCTGACGGCGGATCAATTCGGCAATGGCGTAGACCTCATCTGCCGAAAAGGCGACGATCACCGAGCGCTGAGGAAGACGGGTGATCTTCTTTTGACCCGCGTAGAAGAGGTGCGAAAGCCGCGGCCTCTCAACGACCGTGATGCCCGGCAGGAGTTGCTGCAGGATCGGCCGCATCGTGTCGGCCCCTAAAAGCAGCGTTTCGTCGCGGCCTCGCAAATGCAAAATACGGTCGGTGAAGATGTGGCCGCGCTCGAGGTCGCCTGCAAGCTGGACCTCATCGATCGCGACAAAGGCGGCCTTGGTTTCGCGCGGCATGGCTTCGACCGTGCAAACCGAAAAGCGCGCAGTCGGCGGCGAGATCTTCTCCTCGCCGGTCACGAGGGCGACATTCTGCACTCCCACCTTTTCGACGACACGCGTATAGACTTCCCGTGCCAGCAAACGCAGCGGCAGGCCGATCACGCCGGTGCCGTGGGCTACCATGCGCTCGATGGCGTAATGGGTCTTGCCCGTATTGGTGGGGCCGAGCACCGCGGTCACGCCGCGCCCGCTCAGTATCATGGGCTGCGATGTCAGTGTCATTGTCCATGCAAGTGAGGCGGGGGAGCCTCGAGGTCAAGTGCGCTCCGTTCCCGAAGCAGACAACACATGGACAGCCGGCCGGCTAAACGCAAGAGCCGTCTTCCAAAATCAGCTGCAAACTTGATTCAGGAAATGCCGCTAAGTGACTGTTTTAAGATTCGGAACAGCGTGAGAACGAATCAGCGACGAATCGGCGACCCGCGGTGATTCAGCTTTTGTTCACGGCTAAGTATTGGTTTTGAATCAGTTTTTCCTACTAGATGCTGATTTGGCATCAGGCGCTGGATAGCGCGAAATGCTGCTCGGGTTAACGTTCTTTCCCGAGAGCGAATATGGACGAGAAACAGCTGGGAAAATTGCCGGGAATTGAGGCTGCGGCCGAATCCGGAACGATCGGCGGCCAATCCCAAGGGCAATGTTTGCGTCAGGTTTCGGAAGCCGGATTCATATTCGACGAACGCTTCACGCGATCGCATTAACATTTCGATCAAATCCGGAACGAATCGCTGACGAATCGGCGACATCGCGATTTTCCCGGTTCGTTCACCGCAACATATTGTATTGAATTCGAATTTTAACCATAGAACCACGACGACGCGTTGGTCGCCCGGTACTGCCATCGACGGTCCTTTTAACGATTGACGCTTCTCTTGATCACCGTTCTTGACCCCCGTCCTAAGCAGAAAACCGGTGCCGCCTGCATATTGGGAGCTTAGCCGGGAACAAAAATCGCGGATGCGTGTTTATTGTCCATTCGGACTTACGATGAGTTGAAGGAATCGCAACATGCTCGGAACGATACTTCTCATTATCCTTATTCTGCTTTTGATTGGTGCTCTCCCGAATTGGGGATACAGCCGTGGTTGGGGCTATGGACCTTCCGGGGGTTTGGGGCTAGTTCTCATCATCATAATTATCCTTGTCTTAATGGGCCGGATTTAACGGCTAGGTAACTGGGAGTGAAAGTCATGATGAAAAAAATTGCGATTGTAGCCGCCCTTGTAGGCGCCCTTGCATCCTGCACGCCGACGGAAAGAGGGACGGCCATTGGCGCTGGTACCGGCGCAATCATTGGCGGTGCTGTTAGCGACAGTTGGGGTGGCGCTGCAGTCGGTGCGGTTGCTGGCGGCCTTGCTGGTGCTCTTATCGGCCAGTCCGTGGAACGCCGCGGCTACTGCGTCTATCGCGACCGCTACGGTCGCCGCTACGAAGCACGCTGCCCGCGCCGTTACTAAGTATTGCCGTTAAAATGAAAGCAAACGGGCGCCATCGGCGCCCGTTTGTTGTTGCGTGTCATCAAAAGCATGTCGACGACCGGTCGCGAAGGTCAAATTCTACTCCACCACAGGGGTGAGCGATATTCCTTCCACAACACGGCAACGGTTGCCGTTCAGGCAAGGAATGCCTCCATGGTTCAGATCATTTTGAATGCCGCTGTCGCCGATCTCGTTGCAGCAGCGTTACGCACGATAGCTTCTGGTACGCTTTGCGCCGGCGACAGCCGTCCGCAAAGCGTACCAGTCAGGGCAAATATCAGGCGTCCGCGCGGCAACTAAACGAAGAACTGCCCGCCGTTCGCCGAAAGCGTCGAGCCGGTGATAAAGCCGGCATCGTCGGAGATGAGAAAGGCAACGCAGCGCGCGACCTCCTCCGGCTCGCCAAGGCGCCCGACCGGAATCTGGGGAATGATCCGCTCGTTGAGCACTTTCTCCGGAACCGCAAGAACCATTTCCGTGCCGATATAGCCAGGGCAGACGGCGTTCACCGTAATGTTCTTCGCTGCCCCCTCCTGGGCAAGTGCTTTCGTAAAGCCGAGATCACCCGCCTTGGCAGCCGAATAGTTCACCTGCCCCATCTGACCCTTTTGGCCATTGATGGAAGAGATGTTGACGATGCGTCCGAAGCTGCGGTCGCGCATCCCGCCCCAGACGTGGTGCGTCATGTTGAAGAGGCCGGTAAGGTTTGTATTGATGACCTCATGCCATTGCTGCGGCGTCATCTTGTGAAACATTGCGTCGCGCGTAATGCCGGCATTGTTGACCAGCACTTCGATGCCGCCGAGTTCTGCCTCCACCTTTGCGACCCCTTCGCCGCAAGCGACGTAATCGGAAACATCCCACTTGAAGACCGGGATGCCGGTTACGTCATGGAAGGCCCTCGCCTTCTCGTCGTTGCCGGCGTAACTGGCGGCGACCTTATAGCCCGCATTCCTAAGTGCCATCGAAATGGCGGCACCGATGCCGCGCGTGCCACCGGTGACCAAAACCACTCTGCTCATGCTTCGCTCCCCTCTCGGTCATTCGCCTTTGATCAGGCGCTCTCGAATTATCAATCGCATACTATTCAAAATGCCTCGAAGCACATGGCGACACCCATGCCGCCACCGATGCAAAGTGTCGCAAGACCCTTCTTGGCACTGCGCCGCTTCATTTCGAACAGCAGCGTGTTGAGAACCCGCGCTCCGGACGCACCGATCGGATGACCGATCGCGATTGCGCCGCCATTGACGTTGACGATCGCCGGATCCCAGCCAAGATCCTTGTTCACAGCGCAAGCTTGAGCGGCAAAGGCCTCGTTCGCCTCGACCAGGTCGAGATCGCCTACGGACCAGCCAGCCTTCTCAAGCGCCCTGCGCGACGCAGGGATCGGGCCAGTACCCATCACTTGAGGATCCACACCAGCCGTCGCCCAGGAAACGATGCGTGCCAGCGGCTGGATGCCGCGCCTTTCGGCCTCCGCTTCCGTCATCAGGATCGCGGCTGCCGCGCCGTCATTGAGGCCCGACGCATTGCCAGCCGTCACCGTGCCCTCTTTGTCGAAAGCCGGACGAAGCTTGCCCATTGAATCGAGTGTTGCACCGTGACGGATATACTCGTCCGCATCCACGGTGACATCGCCCTTGCGTGTCTGGATGACGAAGGGAACGATCTCATCCTTGAAGCGGCCTTCCTTCTGGGCCGCTTCCGCCTTGTTCTGAGAGGAAACCGCAAACTGATCCTGGTCGTCGCGGGAAAGTTGCCACTGGCGGGCGACGTTCTCGGCGGTGATGCCCATGTGGTAGCCGTAAAAAGCGTCTGTCAGGCCGTCCTTGATCATGGTGTCGACCATCTTCATGTCGCCCATCTTCGTACCGCCACGCAGATGCGCGGCATGCGGAGCCATTGACATCGATTCCTGGCCGCCGGCGACTATGATCTTCGCATCCCCCAGCGCGATCTGCTGCATTCCCAGAGCGACCGCCCGAAGGCCCGAACCGCAAAGCTGGTTGACGCTCCAGGCGGTAGCCTCGTTCGGAACGCCCGCTTTTATGGCGGCCTGGCGCGCTGGATTTTGGCCTTCGCCTGCTTGCAGCACCTGGCCAAGGATAACCTCGTCGACCTCGGCTGCGTCGACGCCTGCGCGTTCTAGCGCAGCTTTGAGGGCGGCAGCCCCAAGCTCATGCGCCGGAACCGTGGCGAATGCACCATTGAAAGAGCCGACCGCTGTGCGGGCCGCGCTGGCGATGACGATGGATGAACTGCTCATAAAGGCCTCCTCGTTTTCCTTCAGCATACATAGGTCGAAACTGGCAAAGCTTCAGCCCTAAGTCAAACGAGAAGGCGACTGCGGTGATTTTCGCTGCGGCTTGCGAATGTGCGAATTATCCCTTTTCTCAAAGGGGTTGCCGCATCGCACAAAGAGATTGTCACCAGGCTTCTTTTGCGTCTACAGTCTGTTACGGAGGAATATCCATGACAATCAGACGGGGTTCAGGAGACTGATATGGCGAAGAACGAGGGTCAAATAGTCATCAAGAAATACGCCAACCGCCGCCTCTACAATACAGGCACCAGCACCTATGTGACGTTGGAAGATCTGGCGGAGATGGTGAAGAGGGGAGAGGATTTTACCGTACAGGACGCAAAGAGCGGTGATGACATCACACATTCCGTTTTGACCCAGATCATTTTCGAACAGGAATCAAAAACCGGAAATACGCTGCTGCCGATTTCCTTCCTGCGCCAGCTCATCACTTATTACGGCGATCAGATGCAGATGGTCGTTCCGAGCTTTCTTGAACATTCCATGCGCGCCTTCACCGAACAGCAGGCGCAGATGCGCGAACAGGTGAACCGCGCCTTCGGCGAGTCACCGCGCGGCAAGAACCTGCAGCTGCCGATTCAGATGGTCGAGGACCAGGTCCGCCGCAACACCGAGATGTTTCAGAAGGCCATGCAGATGTTCTCTCCCTTCATGACACCTCCCGCCAAGGAAACGAAGAAGGCCGAGGCGAAGGATATCGACGAGTTGAAGGAACAGCTGCGCGCCCTGCAGAACAAGCTCGACAATCTCTAAGGTTCAAAGCCCGATCGAAACATCGCGGCCGGCACTGCGGATCGAGACTGCAAACCCGCCGATCACGTCGATCAATGCAATCGTCATCAAGATGAAGAAGACCTGTGTTGCCGCATCCTGGACGAGAAGGAACTCGACCAGGAAGGCGATGAAAACCAGCATCGACAACATGTGATTGACAAGGCTGCCGGATCCATTGCGGGTGGCCTTCAATATCTCGAAGAACAGGATCACCAGCGCCACGACGATGAAGAGCTCGCCGAGCGCCATGCTCCAGATCGCACCGCAGATCATCGAAAGCACCATGATGTCATGCTGGAGCGCGGGAATGCCTCCGCCACCCATCAAACCGGCCATCGTCATGTTGTAAAGAATAAACGGGATTACCATCAGCGGCATTACAGCGATCATTGAGCCATGTCCCCTATTTCGACGGGAATACTGCAGCAGATCACAGCACCACTTCAAGGCATGGGAAGTACAATAGTGCTCAAAAGCAAAAAGGCCGGCGTTGAAGCCGGCCTTTTCAATCCTGGCTGTGCCAGATTTTGGGAGCTTTATGCGCTTTCCTTCGGCGTCAGAACCTGGCGGCCACGATACATACCGGTCTTCAGATCGATATGGTGCGGGCGGCGCAGTTCGCCGGAATTCTTGTCTTCCACGTAGGTCGGAGCCTTCAGGGCGTCTGCAGAACGGCGCATACCGCGCTTGGACGGGCTCGTTTTTCTCTTCGGTACAGCCATTTTACGTACTCCAATTCACAGGCAACACATTCCCGGCCAAGCTGGCGGCCGAAACGGACGTATCGCGATTTCGGAAATTTTGCGCGCTTATACATGCCTTGCGGGTGGTTGACCAGTCCCCAAACAGATTTTTTGCGATTCTCGTGAATTCAAGCTCAGAGCTCGTCTTTCGGCACGATCCAGGGCTCGGCTTGGGCCGCAGCTTCCCACTTCAGCCAGGCAGGATGCGCCTTTAACGCCGCCATATAGTTCAACGTGTCGCTGGCAGTTACAAGGTCATAGGTATCGAAGCGGCTGACGACCGGCGCAAACATCGCGTCGGCGGCCGAAAATTCGCCAAACAGAAACGGTCCGCCCGAGCGGCCGCGCAACTCGCGGAAAATGGTTTCGATCCGCACGACATCATCCATTACGCCATCCGCAGGTGCGATCTTGCCTCGCTCGCGCCGGATATTCATCGGACAGGCGCCTCTGAGCGCTCGGAAACCCGAAAGCATCTCCATCGAGACCGAACGCGCCACCGCGCGCTGTGCGCGATCCTCGGGCCAAAGCCCCGCCTCGGGATGGAGCTCGGAGACGTAGTCGATGATCGAGAGCGATTCCCATACCCGCAGGCTGCCATGGAATAGAACCGGCACCCTGCCCGTGGGAGAGATCTCCCTGATGCGCGGATTGCCTGCGGGAAAATCAAAGGGGATCAGAATTTCTTCGAACGCAATGCCCGTTGCTTCCATCGCAATCCATGGCCGGAACGACCATGAGGAGTAGTTCTTGTTTCCGATATAGAGGGTTAGGCTGTCCATGAAGCATCCCTAAATTGATTTCGGGGCCGAATTTAGCGGCGCCCGGCTAACGCGACCAATGAATAATTCATGCCTCAATCATAAAGACATCTGATGTAATCGCCGGAACCTTGAGCGCGGCGCTCGATGACTGAGGCAAGCGTGCGAAGGCCGCGGCGGGGCTTTCCGGCGTTTCGGTCGATCGGGTTCGGGAGAGAAACGGCCAAAAGCGCTGCTTGGCGTCGCGAGAGCTTGGAAGCCGGTACCTTGAAATGATAGCGCGCCGCCGCCTCGATGCCGTAGATACCCGGTCCCCACTCCGCAATGTTGAGATAGATCTCCATCAGCCGGCGTTTGGTCCAGACGAGGTCAGAGGCGACCGCCAGCGGCAGTTCAAGTGCCTTGCGCACAAAGGAGCGTCCATTCCACAGAAACAGGTTCTTTGCCGTCTGCATCGGGATTGTGCTGCCGCCGCGGGTCGCTTCGCCGTCGAGGGTCTCTGCGACCAGCTCCTGCATTTCACCCCAGTCGACCCCGCCGTGGAAACAGTATTGACCATCCTCCGACATCATCACGGACTGAACGAGAACCGGCGAGATGTCGTCCAAAGAGACCCATTGCCGGTCGTAGCCGCGCAGGAGCACGATGTCGCGCAACATCAGCGTCGAGACGGGATGAATAAAAGGGATCAGATAAACAAAGATCAGAACATAAGGCAGGACCAGAAATCCGGCGGTCGCAAGGACGATGCGCGTCATGATCGACCGGCTGCGCAGCCAAGCGAACAAACGGCGATGAGCCGGCATCGCAATGCTGTCCTCTCTTTCCGGCGATATGTCCAATATGTGTATGCCCAACACCTGTTCCCTCCGCTCTCATAGCGTTTGCTGGTCGTGAAGGCCAGATGCAAAGGAAATCTTGCTGTGATCATTGACAATTCCGTTGCAACGGCGCCACTGCTCATGCCAAAGAGCGCGCATGGTCGCGAGCTCCGAAGCCTTCGATATCCGTTTGAAGACCAACGCCCAAGAGATCGAGGCGTTGCTGGACGCGCTGCTTTCCAATGACGTGCGAGAGGATGAGATTGCCCGCCCTGAAAGCCTGAGGGCGGCGATGCACTATGCGGTGCTGAACGGTGGCAAGCGGCTTCGCCCATTTCTCGTCGTGGAGAGCGCGCTGCTCCTGGGCGGAGACAAAGAGGCGGCCTTGAGAGTGGGTGCAGCACTTGAATGCATTCACTGCTATTCGCTCGTTCATGACGATCTTCCAGCGATGGACGATGACAAGCTACGCCGCGGCAAACCGACGCTGCACATAGCCTTCGACGAGGCGACCGCGATCCTTGCAGGAGACAGCCTTCTGACCTACGCCTTCGACATTATCGCCGCCGACGAGACGGGACTTCCAGAGCAAAGCAAGGTGGCGCTGGTCCTTGCGCTTGCGCGCAGCGCTGGCCTGGGCGGAATGGCTGGCGGACAGGCACTGGATCTTGCTGCGGAAAAAAACACACCGGATGAACGCGGCATCGTTACATTGCAGGCTATGAAGACGGGAGCGTTAATCCGCTTTGCTTGCGAAGCAGGCGCGATGATCGCCGGCGCCTCGAGCGACGATCGCAAGCGCCTGCGCGCTTTCGGCGAAAAGATCGGTCTTGCCTTCCAGCTCGCCGACGATCTTCTTGATGTCACATCAGACGCCGCCACCATGGGCAAGGCGACCGGCAAGGACGTGGGCCGCGGCAAAGGTACTCTCGTCTCTCTGCGTGGTATCGGATGGGCCGAAGCCGAGCTCCGACGCCACGTCGAGGATGCGACACAGCTGTTGGAGCCTTACGGCGATGCCGCTGCGACGCTCGCCGCCACCGCGCGTTTTGTTGCCGCTCGAAAAAGCTGACGCAGCAGCGGCAGGCGAGACACCTGTCGGCATCTAGCGGCTGAGCTCATTCAGCAGCGGTCTTTTGACCGAAGCGCCTTTCGATATAGTCGATGACAAGCGCCTCGAAATCCGAAGCAATGTTCGGCCCGCGCAACGTCAGCGTCTTCTTGCCATCAATGAAAACGGGCGCGGCCGGCGTCTCGCCGGTGCCAGGCAGCGAAATGCCGATATCGGCATGCTTGCTTTCGCCCGGCCCGTTGACGATGCAGCCCATCACCGCGACGTTCAGGGCTTCCACGCCCGGATATTTCTCCCGCCAGACCGGCATGTTCTTGCGGATATCGTTTTGAATATTCTGCGCCAGTTCCTGGAAAACCGTCGATGTCGTTCGGCCGCAGCCGGGACAGGCAGCGACCACCGGCACGAACTGCCGGAAACCCATAACCTGCAGCAGTTCCTGTGCCACCTGCACTTCGCGTGTACGATCGCCATTCGGCTCCGGCGTCAGCGAAACGCGGATCGTATCGCCGATGCCGTGCTGCAGAACGTAGCCCATGGCAGCCGACGAAGCGACGACGCCCTTGGTGCCCATTCCTGCTTCCGTGAGTCCGAGATGCAGCGCATGGTCCGAGCGCTCGGAAAGCATGGAATAGACAGCGATCAGATCCTGGACCTGACTGACCTTGGCCGACAGGATAATGCGGTTTCGCGGCAGGCCGATTTCTTCGGCAAGGGTGGCCGAGATCAATGCCGATTGCACGATCGCCTCGCGCGTCACCTGACGAGCCGAAAGCGGCGAACCCGCCTCGGCATTCTTGTCCATCAGCGCCGTCAGCAAGTCCTGGTCGAGCGAACCCCAGTTGACGCCGATACGCACCGGTTTGTCATAGCGGACCGCTGTCTCGATGATTTCGGCGAACTGCTTGTCCTTCTTGTCCTTGAAACCGACATTGCCAGGATTGATGCGGTATTTCGCCAATGCTTCGGCGCAGGCCGGATGATCGGCAAGCAGCTTGTGGCCGATATAGTGGAAATCGCCGATAAGCGGCACATCCATGCCGAGGCGCAGGAGCCGCTCGCGAATCTTCGGAACGGCAGCAGCGCTTTCGTCACGATCGACGGTGATGCGCACGAGCTCCGACCCCGCCTTGAAGAGGGCGGCAACCTGCGCAACCGTGGAATCGATATCCGCCGTATCGGTATTTGTCATTGACTGCACGACAACCGGCGCACCGCCGCCGACGACGACGCCGCCCACGTCGACCGCGACGGAAGCGCGGCGCGGTTTCGGATCAAAATCGGTAGGTGAGGACATAGATAGAGCTCTTGAACCCTTAAATTCGTGCCTTTCAGGTGGATCATACCCGCTTTCTTGTCAACGCCCAAAGCATCACTTTTGCTTGGCTGACCTAGTGCCCGCCGCCGGAGATGCCGTCCGCGTAGCGGGCAAGCTTCGAAAAGATCAGCACCACGACCAGCAGGACGGGCAGCGCCATGAAGACGGCGCTAAAGCCGACATGCTCGGCTGCAAAGCCGATTGCAGAGGGTGCAACCAGCATGCCGGAATAGCCCATGGTCGTGACGACCGAAAGGCCGATCCCGGCCTTCAGGCCAGGGACATTGCCTGCCGCGGAAAAGGCGATCGGCACCATGTTCGAAATGCCGATGCCACAAAAGGCAAAGCCGACAATGGCAAGCTCGGCATTCGGCGCAAGGGCTGCGATCAGCATGCCGGCGATGGCAAAGAGGGTGCAGACGCGCAGCGTCTTGACGCCGCCGAGCTTGTCGCGCACCAGATCGCCGGCGAAACGCATGATTGCCATTGTCAGCGAGAAGGCCGCAAACCCGAAACCGGAAAGAGCAACGGATGCATTCATTTCCTGGCGGAGATAGAGCGCACCCCAGTCGAGCACGGCACCTTCCGGAACCATCGAAAAGAGCGCCATGAGCCCGAGCAACCATGGCAGAGGCGTCATCGGCAGGCGTGTTTTTTCTTTCTTCTCATCCGGATGCGGCGGATCGGCAAGGATCATCGGCCAGGCGATCACGAGGAAAACCAACGTGAGCACGGTAGCGAGCTGCGCATGGCCAAGAACGCCGAGCTTGGCGATGACGAAGCCGCCAAGGCCCGAACCGATCAGGCCGCCAAGGCTCCAGAAGGCATGGCAGGACGACATGATCGCCCGGCGCATCGACTTCTCGACGGCAACGGCGTTGGCGTTCATTGCGACGTCCATTGCGCCGATGAACCCACCAAACAGGAAGAGCGCGATTGCGCCGGTAACAATATTCGGCGCCACCGTCAGCGCCAGAAGAATTGGCAGTACACAGGCCGCGGTTGCCCGCGACACCACGTGCGAGCCATGCTTGGCGATCTGCGCCCCGGCAATCGGCATCAATGTCAATGACCCAAGGCCGAACACCAGGATCATCAGCCCGAGCTGGAATTTCGTCAGTTCCAGACGCTCCGCGAAATCCGGAATCTTCGGAGCCCAGCAGCCGACGACAAAGCCGTTCATCAGGAAGAGCAGCGACACCGCAACCCTGCTCTTCGGCAGGAAGCCACGCCGCACCCCTTGGGCCACATTCATCGGATTATCCATTGTATTCCCGTCTCCTCCTGCAGTCGGCCCCTTAAGGATCCGACTCAAAGTTATTCATCGCGCCTTGCGCGCCTTGACAGTCCGGCAGCCCCGCTCGCGATAGGCCGCAAGCAGCGCCTCGTCGGCATCGTCCTCCACGACGAGGCATTCGCAATGGGCGACGGGCAGGACGCCGTGCGGCGCCGCTGTACTGAATTTATCCGAGGTTACTGCAACCAGCACCTTCCGGCTTCGCGACGTCGCGAACCGCTTGAACTCGGCGTCCTCGAAACCGAATGTCGTGACGCCCGCTTCCAGATCGATGCCGCAGGCGCCGAGAATGCAAAGGTCTGGCGAGATCTGCTCCATGTCCCGCATTGCCTTGGCGCCGAGTGCGCCGCCCACCTGCCGGTCGACCATTCCGCCGATCAGGATGACATCGACGCCGCCGTTGTCTATCAGCGCTGCGGCAATTGCCGGAGCATTCGTCGCAGCCGTCAGCGCCATGTCTGATGGAAGGGCTTTGGCAATCGCCAGATTGGTGCTTCCCGCATCAAAAAATATCGTCGACCCGGGCGTAATCTGCGAGACGGCGGCTTGGGCCAGCAGTTGTTTGCGATCGAGGGCAATTCCCATTCGCTGCTTGAGGCTCCCGCCGGCAGGCGAAACCGGCAGCGCACCGCCATAGACCCGCTCACAGAGCCCGGCAGCTGCCATCTCGCGCAGATCGCGTCGGATCGTATCTTCGGAAACCCCGAATTCCAGCGCGAGTTCAGCCGCAAGCACACGGCCGTTCGCCTGAAGCTTGCCGGATATGATGTTCTGCCGCTCCTTCAACAGCATCTCGGTCGTATTCATGCCTGTTTAGCTCGCATTTGGCGCCATATTCTGAGAACGTGCATAAACGTATATGAACGTGCACACAATAGGCACGGCCACACGTTTTCTGACAGCCTGAAACAAGCCGCGTCAAAATCCAGCCAAATGAGAAAAATATTCGCAGTCGCCCAATTTCTTTGCAGTTTTCTACGCTTCGCCACGCCCTATTTTCTGCAATCTATCTGTCATCCAATTTCTCCCACATGGACCCGCAAACATGAAACTCCTCAAGACCATCGCTGCCGCGGCCTTTATCTCGGCCACTGCCTTCGTCTCCGCCCAGGCCGGCGAAAATCTCAACGCCATCAAGTCCGCAGGCGTTTTCAAGATCGGTACGGAGGGCACCTATGCGCCATTCACCTACCATGACGAAAGCGGCAAGCTCGTGGGGTTCGACGTCGAAATCGGCGAAGCGATTGCCGCCAAGATCGGCGTCAAGGCCGAGTTCGTTGAAGGCAAGTGGGACGGCCTGATTGCCGGCCTCGACGCCAAGCGCTACGACACCGTCATCAACCAGGTCGGCATCACCGAAGCCCGCAAGCAGAAGTACGACTTCTCCGAGCCCTATATCGCCTCCAAGGCGGTGCTCATCGCCCGTGCAGACGACGACAGCATCAAGAGCTTCGCCGACCTGAAGGGCAAGAAATCTGCCCAGTCGTTGACAAGCAACTTCGGCAAGCTCGCCGAGCAATCCGGCGCAGAGCTCATCGGCACCGAAGGCTTCGACCAATCGATCCAGCTCGTGCTGACCGGCCGCGCCGATGCAACGATCAATGACAGCCTCTCTTTCCTGGACTTCAAGAAGCACAAGCCGGACGCAAATGTGAAGATTGCGGCCGAGCAGGAAAACGCCGACTACTCCGGCATCATCATCCGCAAGAAAGAGCCGGAACTGCTCGAGGCGATCAACAAGGCACTGGCAGACATCAAGGCAGACGGCACCTACAAGAAGATCGCCGATAAATATTTCGGCCAGGACGTATCGAAGTAAGCGCTTCGAAAGGGCGGTTTCCTGCCGCTGGCACATCCTCTATATCTGCTGAAGAGCGTCCAGCGAAAAGCCGCTGGACGCCCTTTCATTAAGGAAACACACCTGTGCCGCACTGGCTTCAACTGATGGCGGAATCGCTCCCCACGCTTTTGTGGGCCGGCCTGATCTTCACCATACCGCTGACCCTGCTCTCCTTCGTCTTCGGCCTGGCGCTCGGGCTGGTGACCGCCGTGGCACGCCTCTTCGGCCCGGCTCCCATCGCCTCAATCGCGCGGTTCTACGTCTGGGTCATCCGCGGCACGCCGCTGCTCGTGCAGCTCTTCGTCATCTTCTACGGCCTGCCGAGCCTCGGCATTCTGCTCGACGCCTTTTCGGCGGCTCTGATCGGCTTCACGCTGAACATCGGCGCTTACAGCTCCGAAATCATCCGGGCGGTCATCTCCTCCGTTTCGAAGGGACAATGGGAAGCTGCCTATTCGATCGGCATGAACTGGCGGCAGGCGATGAGCCGCACGATCTTGCCGCAGGCCGGTCGTGTCGCCGTGCCGCCGCTTTCAAATACCTTCATTTCATTGGTCAAGGATACGTCGCTGGCGGCGGCAATCACCGTGCCGGAGCTTTTCCAGGCTGCACAGCGCATCGTTGCGACAACCTATGAGCCGCTGATCCTTTATATCGAGGCAGCGCTGATCTACCTCGTTTTGAGCTCCGTGCTCTCAGCGCTGCAGGTACGGCTCGAGCGCCGCTTCGCGCGCTACGGCGGCATGCTGGAGGCAAATGCATGATCGAGCTTTCCAACATCGAAAAGCGCTTCGGTGATGCCATCATCCTAAAGGATATCAGCATCCGCATCCCCGAAGGCACCGTCACTGCCCTCGTGGGTCCCTCCGGCGGCGGCAAGAGCACGCTGCTTCGCTGCATCAACCTGCTTGAGATTCCGACAGCTGGTTCGATCCGGATTGGCGAAGAGACGCTGGATTTTGTGCCGGGAAGGAGGCTTGGTTGGCAAGCGATCCAGAAGATCCGCCGCCAGACGGGCATGGTCTTCCAGAATTTCCAGCTCTTCCCACATCAAACCGCGATCGAAAACGTCATGGAAGGCTTAGTGACGGTCCTGAAATGGCCGAAAGAAAGGGCGCACGCCCGCGCTATGGAACTGCTCACCAAGGTCGACATGGCGCATAAGGCGGATGCCTGGCCCTCGACACTTTCCGGCGGCCAGCAGCAGCGCGTCGCGATCGCCCGTGCGTTGGCTCCGTCGCCGCGCGTCCTTCTCTGTGACGAGCCGACTTCGGCACTCGATCCCGAACTTTCGGCGGAAGTCGTCGATGTTCTCGGCCGGCTGGCCAGCGAAGGCACGACCATGGTCATGGCGACACATGATCTGCGGCTCGCCTCGAAGATCGCCCACAACGTCGTGTTTCTGGAAGCCGGAAACGTCGTCGAAACCGGCACGGCGAAGTCCATCTTCACGGCGCCGGAACGCGAGCGCACCAAACGCTTCATCTCGACGATCAACGCCGCACATACCTACGATATCTAGACTACGCCTAGGACCGGCTGACCCGTTTCACAATATCGAGGATTGCGTGCGTTATCGTCGCTCGATCTCCGCGTTGGATTGGGTGATCTGTATCGTGGATGGATCGAGCACGTTCATCCATTCATCCATCCATTTCCACACAATAAGTCCGGTGGTCCGCGAGCCACTCATCACGTCCATGAATCGATGGCATCTGACCGATTCATAAGTGTCGTTGCACGCGTACTAGGCGGACCGGCGGCTCTGTGAAAAATAGCAGTCCCGGCACCACGCCCGATCAAGTTCGCTATTGAGGAACTAAAATCTAGGTAGTGAGGTATGGATGGCGAATCTTTTCCGGTCCCCAAACCCACGAAACCGTGATTACTTTCAGCTCTGTCCAGCAATAGCGGCCCTTATGCTTACTTGAATATTATGCACATCACGGTCGAACAAGGTATGAGTGATCTTTGACTTTGGGAGGACGCGATGACAGTTCCAACGCTAGATCGCGGGTTTGGC
>NZ_JABEPH010000460.1:0-3966 GCF_013004495.1 Rhizobium sp. SEMIA 4085 | reverse complement strand
CCGCTAGGCCGCTCGGCGGCAGCGTCAGATGGGTCTAAGAGACAGCACGAGGAGCCTGCGTCGGTAGCGGCGGTGCCGGAAGAACAAGAAGAAGAACGATGGGACCGCCCGGTCGAGGAAGTTACTGCTGCGGCTGAGGCGGAAGCAGCACCTCCCGAGGAGTGGGCTGCGTCGCATCGCGATGAAGTGCCGGTCGACGAATACGCACTCCCGCCGGAGGAGTATCTCGAGGACGCGCCTGCCGTCGAGGCCGAACCGGCTGTCGAACCGGAACCCCTTCCTCCTGCCGGCGAATACAATCCGTCGAACCGGCTCGTTGAGCCGTTCGTCTCTTTCGAGAAGCCGGAGGAGTTCGTCGAGCACAGCCGCGAGGAGCCGCTGCGCGCCGAAACGGTTGCGCATTTCGATCCCGTCTGGGCCGAGCCGGCTGCCGAAACCCCGGCCGAGCCACCGAAGGACGCAGAGGTTGAATGGGCCACGGAGGAGGTCAGGAACTTCTCAGAAAGCGTTCCTCAAGCGGAGTCGGCCAACGACCACGCGCGCGCCTTCGAGGAAGCCATTGCTGGTCTTCAAAACCCGCCGCCGCCCGCGAAGATGCCGGCCGCAAACCAGGGTTTTTCCTGGGAAGCCGCAGCCTTTGACGATCTGCCGCCGATCGAGGCAGGCACCAACAACAAGAAGGCCCCTGTCGCAGCGCACTTCGACGATTCGGACCTGTTCGCCGAGATCCACGGCAAGCCCGCGGCGCCTGCTGCCGACGTACCGGGCGAAGAGTGGCAGGAAGCCAAGGCCCTTCGGGGTTACGGTCGCCGCGGCGTGGTCGCCGAAGACGACGATTCGGCGCCAACTGCCGATATCGACCAGATCGTTGCCGCCAAACTGCAGAGCAAGAATTTCCGCATGGAACCGAAGCGCCGCCGCTTCGGTATCGGCACGATCATTGCCGTCATCGGCGTGCTGGCATTGCTGGGCGGCGGTGCCTATGCCGCCTGGATGAACCGTGCCGAGCTGATCGCGATGGTTGACAATCTGGTGAGCGCCGCTCCGTCCAAGACAGCCGAGAGCGAGCCCGCTGCTATGCAGAACCAGACGCCGGCAACCCCTTCGACAAACAACACAGAAGCGGCCAAGCCTGCCGAACCTGGCCGGCAGGTTGCCGCGCTCGATGACGGCTCTTCGGTCAACAACAAATTCAACCAGCGCCTCATGGCAGACGGTACGGAAGTCGACAGCGGCCCGGCTGCCATGCCCGGTACGCCGACCGCCGAAGGCAAGTCGGTCTCCGAGCAGAATGTCGCATCCACCGCGCCGGCTCCGCCCGTACAGGCAGGTGGGGCGTCCGCCGAGACGCCGCCGCCGAACGGCCCGTCCGCTGCCCCGCCGCAGGTGCCGGCCGGTGCGAGCGAGAAGATGTTCCTGTATGAGGAGCGGATCGGCCAGAGCTCGCCAACGGCGATCCAGGGGGGCGTCGCCTGGAGCGTCCAGCATGAAGCCGGCCAGGGCGGCAAGCAAGAATCGACGGTGCAGGCCAATGTGACGGTGCCGGAGCGCAATCTTTCGGCTCTCGTGACCTTCAAGCGCAACTCCGATCCGTCGCTTCCGGCGAGCCATCTCGTCGAGATCGTCTTCTCGCTTCCGCCGAATTTCGAAGGCGGCAGCATCGATAGCGTCCAACGCATTTCGATGAAGCGCACGGAGCAGGATCGCGGCGACCCGTTGATTGCGGTTCCTGCCAAAATCACCGATGACTTCCACATGATTGCGCTGAACGATTATCCGGATGCCCGCAAGGCGAACCTCGATCTGCTTTCGACGCGTGACTGGATCGATATTCCGATTACCTATCGCAACGGCCGCCGCGCGCTGATCACGATGCAGAAGGGTCCGACCGGCATAGCAGCCTTCAATACAGCAATCAAAGAATGGGCGGCGCTCGGCGACGTGAGCACGAGCCAGTAGCGCGCTGGTCGCCTGGAAAAGTGGCAACGGGACAACCCGCTGCCGGGCTTAAGTCGTTGGCTTCGTGTATTGCATGCTTTTACGCTCGGCGATGCGTTTCCACCAGGCGGTGAGGCCGGTGTACTGCTCAAGCAGCTTCCGCCCTCCGGGAACCGTCAGGAAATAATCCATCATTGGTGCGATGTCCGCGTCTCCCCCGCGAGCCAAGGCTCCCCATCCATCAAATCCGCATGAGCCTGCAGGCAAACAGGCGCTTTGGATCGAGCGATGGCCACGCCCGCCTCATCGCTTGGCTCTCCGCGCAGCGGCTTCGACACCAGTTCCACATGTATTCCCCAGACGAGGTTGGAGTAGATGTATCCATCCGCGATGCTGATGATCTGGTTCATCCGGGCGCACTGCCTTGGAGTTGCAGGTTGCAGGCCGCGCGGACCGCACATAAACGCTGTAATCCGCGCCGAACAGTTTCGGCCTTTGCCTCATCCCGGAAGGTGCCTCTTGCGAACTTAAAATGAAGAAAGCCGCCTGTCGCAAACTGCAGCAAGCGGCTTTCCGATCTCATGTCGAGGCGCCAACCCGTTATGCCGTGGCTTCGACGACACGGACGGCGTTTGCCCTTTCCAACGCTTCCTTGCGCACCGCGTCCTGCACCTTTTCGAAGGCGCGGACTTCGATCTGGCGCACGCGTTCGCGGCTGATGTCGAACTCGGTTGACAGATCTTCCAGCGTGACCGGATCGTCGGCAAGGCGGCGTGCTTCGAAGATGCGGCGTTCGCGGTCGTTCAGCACGCCCATCGCCTTCGAGAGCATGCGGCGGCGCGTTTCGAGCTCATCCTGCTCGATCAGCACGTCTTCCTGGCTGTCGTGATCGTCCACGAGCCAATCCTGCCACTGCCCGCTGTCGCCTTCGGAGGCCTTGATCGGCGCGTTCAGCGAAGCGTCGCCGGACAGGCGGCGGTTCATCGAAACGACCTCCTCCTCGGAGACGTTCAGCTTCGTGGCGATCTCCGCGACATGCTCCGGCTTCAGGTCGCCTTCGTCGATTGCCTGGATCCGACCCTTGAGGCGGCGCAGGTTGAAGAACAGGCGCTTCTGGTTGGCGGTCGTGCCCATCTTCACCAGCGACCACGAGCGCAGGATATATTCCTGGATCGAGGCCTTGATCCACCACATTGCGTAGGTGGCGAGCCGGAAACCGCGTTCCGGATCAAACTTCTTGACGGCTTGCATGAGGCCGACATTGCCTTCGGACACAACTTCGCCGATCGGCAGGCCGTAGCCGCGGTAGCCCATCGCGATCTTGGCGACGAGACGCAGGTGGCTGGTAACGAGTTTATGCGCAGCTTCGCGGTCACCGTGCTCGGAATAGCGCTTTGCCAGCATATATTCCTGCTGCGGCTCCAGCATCGGAAACTTGCGGATTTCGTCGAGATAACGATTGAGACCGGCTTCGCCGGCGGTAATGGACGGCAAGGTATTGCGGGCCATGATTGCACCCTCCTATATAGATTCCGGTTCCCGATGGAACGCGTCCCCGCGTCTGAACTGGCGAACCGGGACGTGCGGCTCAAATCCAAGCCCGCACTAAGTCAACATACAGATAAGTATGGCGGAACAGCGGTTCAAGCCCATCAAAAGCCTTCACGAAGACGTTATACTGCTAACGTCGGAGCGCTTCTGCGAGTTCCACCATATCTGCGGGGAGGGGCACTTCGAAGTCCATGAGTTCACCCGTGCGGGGATGCTCGAACTGCAGCATATAGGCATGGAGCGCCTGACGGCCGAAGCTGTTGACGACGTTACGTGCTTCATCGGGCAGTAGATTGGCCTTGGTTCTGAAATGCGCTCCATAGACCGTATCGCCAAGCAGCGGATGGCCGATATGGGCCATATGGACGCGAATCTGATGGGTGCGGCCGGTCTCCAGATGGCATTCGACGAGGGCGGCAAGCGCTGGTGCATCCGGGCCCTCGTGGAAGCGTTCCAGCAACGGTCTCTTCTCCACAT
>NZ_JABEPH010000459.1:0-3980 GCF_013004495.1 Rhizobium sp. SEMIA 4085 | reverse complement strand
TTCCACCGGTCCTGCGTAGCGTGTGCGGCCTCCCATGCCGTGCGACTTGCATCTTCCATGCTCTCTCCCCACCGGTGCCATCCCTGCCGGATTTCGGACATCTCCCCGAAATTCAAACGCCAATTCCTCTTTCCAGGCTTGAACCCATCCGACGAAGCTAATCACCGGTTAGTTGACAGTGCGAAGGGCGCGATACGGGACTATCCTGCAGATAGCGGTAACCGCCCGATTGGCACCGCCTGTCAGAGGCCCTCGCAATCGCTTATGACACGTGTTTAACGACGTCGTTAGCGACGTGTCTTGGGCGGATTTGTTTATGCGGATCGATATTCTTGGACAGGAACGGCGTCGACGTTGGAGCGATGAGAAGAAGCTCGACATTGTCATGTCGGTTGGGGTCGATGGTGCGACGGTGACCGAAGTCGCGCACCGGCACGATGTGACGCGGCAGCAGATTTACAAATGGCGCCGTGAGCTGAAGATGAAGGGACTATTGGCGCCGTCGCCGAATGCCCTGTTCCTTCCGGTTGACATACCTGTTGTGCAGAACCCGCCCCATAGGCGCGAAGATGCCGGCGGTTTGCCGCCGATGATCGAATTGCAACTATGCTGCGGACGAAGCCTCCGCTTTGACAGCGGCGTGGATACCGTCGTTCTGACAAGCTCATCCGGGCGGTGGAAGCAGCATGATTGGACCAGGGACCGGCGTTCGGGTCTACCTTGCCTGCGGTGCTACGGACATGAGGAAGGGTGTCAATCGGCGTTCAAAATTGGCTCTGACGCAGATTTGGTGCAATTCTCTCATGTTGCGCCAATCAGGCGGGCTTGAAGAAGATCAAGCTTTCCGCGTCCGTACATCTCGCGCTTTACCAGCTTGAGCTTGGTGATCAGCCCTTCGGTTTGCCCATTGGACCATGGTGTGACGATCGCCGCCCGAACCGCCTGAATGTCTTTCGCTACGCCGTTGCCAAAGGAGGCGACCAGACTGTCTCGGGCGCGGTCGATCCACGGCACGAGCTGGTTTTCCAATTTGCGCCGAACCATCAGATGGAAGTCGGTAATGATATCGCGAGCCGCAATGAGCAACGGGACGCCGCTTTCGATCGCGGCGATGGTGACGGTTTCGGATTTCGTCAGGTTGTCTCTGTTGGTTGTTAAGAGGCGAGCAATCGTCCTGCCGGAGGGAATGCGGGTCAATGATTCCGCATCGGCCTTGTCGGCCCGCTTCCGCCGTGTGGCCCATTCACTCACGACCCGGCGCGAACCACGAAAGCCCTGAGTTCTCAAACGCCGCCACAGCTCAGTGCCGTTCCGCTTGCCGGCAGCCCATTGCGCGTCGAGCCATTCGAGATATGGCTCCAACGAGCTTTCCCGTGACCGAAAGACATCGTTTCGTTGCCCTCTGAGCACCTGGCGGACCAAGCCGCGGCTATGACCGGTACGGCGCACGATTTCCTTGATCGTGACACCGTCCTTTGCCAGCGCAATGATGGCCGCGTTGGTCTGTTCGCGCCGGAGATAGCCTTCGTATTGAAGGCGTTCGGCCGCGGTCAGCAGCCTGGGATTGACCCGCGTTGCTCCGAGCGTCTTGCGGATTTGTCGCATCGATTTGCGGACCGCATCCAGGAACGCACGGCTGGCATTCTCCATCAAATGCCATCGATCGGCGACCTGCACTGCATCGGGCAATGCCCTTGCGGCCGCCAACCCGTAAGCGCCGCCACGATCGCGGGCAATGATTTGGATTTGGGCATTCTGCCGCAGCCAAGCTTCCGCCGTCGCCGGCTCGCGGTCCGGCAGCAGACGGACCGGCCGCCGACGCTCCAGGTCACACACGATCGTGCCGTAGCGATGATTGCGCCGCCAGGCCCAGTCGTCGATGCCAATCACCGAGGGCGGGGTCGACGGCGGTAGTCCTTGCCTGCGGATGACGCGGAGCAAGGTGTCGTTGCTGAGGGGAAGCATCAGCCGCTGGGCAAAACGCGCCGCCGGGCGTCCTCCAAGCGCAAGCGCCAAATGGTGGACGACATGCTCGAGGCGTCCGGTTCGTCTGGCATAGGGCGGCAGCACATCGCCAAACCGCTCAGCGAATATCTGTCTGCCGCAGAGCACGGCATCACAAGCGAACCTTCGTGTCTGCACGAGCAGCCTGACGCGTTTCCCAGAGAGGGGAAGGTCCGCGACTTGGCGGCGATAGCGACTTCGAACCGTTCGCGACATTCGTCCGCATGCCGGACACGCCGCCGCAGCACCGGCTCGGGAAAGCAAAATGCAGGTCTCATCGTCAATGTGGGTGATGCGTTCGGCGATGAAGCCAGTTGGTACCAAATCAGAGGGGCGAAACTTGGTGCTCATGCTGATTCCTTTATGGAAACCAGCAAGCAGCATCGTCACAACTGCATCAAAACTGAGTCAGAGCCAAAATTGGACGCCGGAACACAACGAACGCAGAGACCCTGCCTTCACCTGACGATCCAAGCTCGATTGCAAGGCTCGGGAATAGTGATGACGAAACAGTGGATCAACATGCCGTAAGTCCTGCGCAAAAAAGCGGGCTTCGTGCCCGAATCATTTATTGGGGGAACGGCCTACATCAATCGAAATTACGGCTCACTGAAAATCAGAGAAAAGGAAGTCAAGATAGGCCTCCGGGGGAGCAACCGTAGAACGTATTACCAACGCGAAATGCAAGCCATGCGCTTGCTTGAACGCTATACTTTTCATAAATGTGGTCGTTGAGCGGCCCCTAGCGGCGATTATCAAAGATCAATGCCGCTACCCGCGGGGAAATCCTTTCCGCCGTGGGGAACGTCGGAGCCGACACCTATTGTGGCTTTGTCGACTCCGAGACACGGTGCGTTTCGGTGTCTCCTTGCTGAACTCTCATTTAAGCCATTGAACAACAGGCTAAAGCTGGTTTCTGATGGTCTTTCTGCGCGGTTGGCACCGATTTTGTATCTTCAACATCGCGAGCCGGAAGGAACTGCCTACCATTTTGATGTCGTCGTTAAGATAGATGTGTATTCACTCTTCACAGAGCCTTGGAACGGTCGTCGATCCGGAGATCTTCATGCAGGCGATGCTAAGAACTTTGTGCCACCGCGAAAACACTGCAGTCGCCCATTTGCAGTTTAAGGCCCAACACCGCAGCTGGCTGACGCCTCCCTCGGACTATGCGGCTCCAGAGCGATCGGAGGCTCCATATATGGATAAGAACATCTCTTCCGCTGCGGATCCCATCCACAGTGAAGATCGCGCGCTTCTGACGAATGCATCGCGCAACGCAATTAACCGGCTGGTTCGCTGCCTGTTCGCTGAGCGTCTGCTCGATCCAGATGCGTTGCTGTGGGCGAAGGATGACCGGGAGGCTTGGTTCCCCCTCTGGGCTTCGCAGCGTGTGCTACATTTCACTGACCTGCGCCTTGCGCCCGCCGGAATAGTGCAAAATCGCGGGCAGGTCGAAGTGCTTTATGGAACCGGCGGTCAGCAAAGGATCGAGGATCCCGCCGCCTTGATAAGCGAAGTCGTTCCGTCTCTCGCGATTACGCCGGCCCCCAACGGACTGGAGCATCTGCTGCGCGACGTCGACAGCAGCGTGTGTAACGACATTCTCGCGCGGCGCCATCGCGAACAGTGGAGCTCCGAGCTAAGGGGGCAAATCGCCCAAGCGGGTGCGTCTGGATTCCTCGCCTATCTCGAAGAAAACTTGCCGCCGCACCTCGCGGCGATGACCCTCGACCAATGGGGCGCGCTGGAAGGCCATCCATTCTATCCGACCTGGAAGGCCAAGCCCGGCCTCGCCCCCGAGGACGTTGTTGCATTGTCGCCTGAGTTCGGCGCGCGGGTGCGCCTGCGCATCGTGGCGCTCCGCAGCGATTGGGCCTATGTGGAGAAGATGCCGCATGTGGGCGGCTATTCGGAATGGTTCGCCCGGAACTTTCCCGAGCTCTGGCGCGACTGGGCGGACGGTAGGCGGGCCG
>NZ_JABEPH010000458.1:0-3983 GCF_013004495.1 Rhizobium sp. SEMIA 4085 | reverse complement strand
GGCTCAAGCCCGAACGCGACTCTGAACTGAACGCCAGGCAACCCCGCGAAACCATCCGTCACGCCGGCAGGAGGTGGGTCCGCGCATTCCCCGTGGACGAGCTTCAGCCCCACGAACGAAGGATTCTCGATTTCGAGGACTACGATATCGTCGTCGTTCGCGGAACCGACAGCTACTGCGCCTTCAACAACGCCTGCCCGCATCTTCATCTGCCGTTCTACGAACGTCGAAAACCTGCCGAGGTGAAGACGCTCAATCTCCCACATACGGAGAGCACGATCACCAGTGATCACGGCCTCGTCTGCCGTTGGCATCAAAGCTGTTTCGATCTTTTTTCGGGCGAAATCAGGAACTGGGCGCAGTTGCAGCAGGATGGTACTGCGCCGGGCTATGAACACACAGGCGACATCTCGAAAAATCCCACCAGGCTGACGGTATACCCCTGTCGAATACAAGACGGATGCCTGTGGATCGGGCTCGACTGACAAGGAACGGTTTCGGTTTCTTCGGCGGATTCGCTCGATACGCCGGCCGACACGGCGCAGGTCCTTAACCGCTCCGCAGCTCTTCCGGAAGAGCTGGTATCCTTCATGGCTGAGCAGCTCGATATCCCGGTCGAAGCGGTCGCCGATTATGCGAGCCGGGAACAGACAATGACGGACCATTCCCGTGAACTCGCGGCTGCACTCGGGTTCCGCGGTGGTTGCCGTCAAACGGGAGTCGCAAAACCGTTCCCGCTCGGCTTCACGGCTTCCCTTTCAGGATTTCCACCGCCCGATCCGGGCGAGTACGATGACCGGCAAGGTGCCAACGAGAACGATGGCAAGTGCTGCGATCGACGCTTCCTCATAGGTTCCGCGGGCCGCCTCGCCGTAAAGATGCGTCGCCAAGGTCTCGAAATTGAGCGGCCTCAAGAGGAGCGTGGCCGGCAGTTCCTTCATACAGTCGACGAACACGAGCAAGCCCGCGGCGACGAGCGAAGGTTTCGAAAGCGGCAGATGAATATGCCGGAATGTCCCGGTCACATTCTGGCCGAGGCTACGCGCGGCGTGATCGAATGAGCGTGGAATGCGGCTGAAGCCCGCTTCGACCGAACCGACCGAAATCGCCAGGAAGCGCGTGACATAGGCATAGCCGAGCGCGGCGCCGGACCCGATCAAGAGCAGGCCGGTTGGCATGCCCAGCCATGCGAGCGCAGTCTGGTCAATCATCCGGTCGAGCGCGGCAACCGGCACCAATATCCCGATGGCCAATACCGTTCCGGGCATCGCATAGCCGACTGTGGAAATCCGCTGCAACGCCGCCGTGAGGCGGCCGGGAAGCGAGCGCGCCGCATAGGCGATGACTAGGCCGAAGAGGAGGATGGCGAGCGTTGCCATCGCCGACAGGGTCACGGTGTTGAACGTTTCCGACAAAAGCCGAGGTGATAGCCCGGCGAATCGGAAGCGTTTCCACGCCTCGACGGCAAGGTAGCTTGCAGGTGCGATGAACCCGATCAACACGGGTATGAGGCCGAGCGCAAATGCAGCCAGACCTGAAACGCTCCCAAGACGATGCGGCGTGAAGCTCCGCGCCCTTTGTGCACTCGACCAATAGCGCTGGCGGCGGCGTGCCCAACGCTCGATCGTGACGAGCGCGACCACCAATAACAGCATCGCGACTGCGATCTGCGCCGCGCCCGGCAGGTCGGACCGCGTTACCCATGTCGTATAGACCGAGACGGTTAGCGTCTTCACGCCGAGGAATTCCGAGGCGCCGATATCGTTCAGTGCCTCCATCAGCGCCAGGCTGACGCCGACGGCGATCGCCGGCCGCGCCAGCGGCAATGCGACCCGCCAGAAGACACGGCCACGCCCGGTTCCGAGCGTGCGCGAGACCTCGACCAGATTGGCGGCCTGGGTAAAGAACATCGCCCGCGTGGTGAGATAGACATACGGATAAAGCACGAAGCTGAGCAACACGATGCAGCCGGCCATCGAGCGGATCTCGGGAAGGCGGAAGTCGCGGGGGCTCGCATAGCCGAGGGCCGCTCTGATCGCGCCCTGGACCCAGCCGATCGGGTGGAGAAGATCAAGATAGGCGTAGGCGATGATGTAGGTCGGCATCGCGAGCGGGAGGAGCAGCGCCCATTCGAGCAGCCTGCGGCCGGGGAAATCATAGGCGGTGACGAGCCAGGCCGTCGAGGTGCCAAGCAGCGTGACAAGGACGCCGACGCCGACAAGCAGCATTCCAGTCTGTAGGAAGGCTTGCGGCAGTACATAGGCGAGAAGGTGCGGCCAGAGCCCGTTCGATCCCTGAAGGGCCTGCCACAGGAGGGCGAGGACGGGAGTGGCCACTGGCGCCGCGATCAATACGGACGCAAGCAACCACACCCGCCCGGAGCGGCGCCGGACAGCCTTCAGCATTGGGGAAGGGCGCAGATCGACATGCGACATCGGCGGTCATCGGGCGCGGCGGCGCCGCGCCCGATTCGTCCATCAGTTGTCGAAGCCGACCTTCTCGGCCAGCTCGCTTGCCTGCTTGCGAAGCTTGACGATTTCCGTCAACCGCACGGGATCGACCTTGAGTCCGCCAAACGAAGCAATGATCGGATCGATGGCCGCGCCGGCCTTGATCGGATACTCGTAGTTCGCCTCCGCATAGAGCTTCTGGGCCTCGTCGGAAACCAGGTATTCCAGGAGCTTCACGGCCTCATCCTTGTTCGGGGCGTGTTTTGCGACGGCCGCGCCGCTGATGTTGACCTGCGTGCCGCCGTCCTCGAACGTCGGCAGGATGACCTTGATCGTATTGCCCCAGGCAACCTGCTCCTCGCCGCCCTTGCCGGAGCGCATCAGGCCGACGTAATAGGAGTTGGCAATGCCGATGTCGCAAATGCCGCCAAGGATGTCCTTGGCCACATCGCGGTCACCACCGCCCGCCTTGCGGGCGAGGTTTTCCTTGACACCGGCGAGCCATGTTTCCGCCGCCTCGGCGCCGTGATGCGCGATGTAATCGGCGAAAAGAGCCGTATTGTAAGGATGCTGGCCGGACCGGATGCAGACCTTTCCCTTCCATTTCGGATCAGCCAGGTCCTCGTAGTTGAAGCTCGCGAGATCGAGGTCCTTCGCGGCGTAGAGGACGCGGGCGCGCATCGACAGGGCAAACCAGTTGTTGGCCGGGTCGCGCAGGTTTTCCGGCACGGCGGCCTTCAGCGCATCCGATTCGACCGGCTGCGTCAGGCCCTTGTCTGCCAAGTCGGCAAGATTGCCGACATCGACCGTCATGAGGACATCCGCAGGAGAACTTTCCCCTTCCGAGGCAACGCGCTCGGCAAGACCGTCTTTCAGGAAGACGGTGTTGACCTTGATGCCGCTCGAGGTGGTGAAGGCGTCAAGAAGCGGCTGGATCAGTCCGGGCTCGCGCGTCGTGTAGATGTTCAGTTCGGCTGCCATGGCACCGGCGCCACTGGCGAGAGCGAAGACGCCGCCCAGCAGGGCATGCCGCAATAGGGAAAGGTTCTTCATGATGCGGTCCTCCATCAAATTGTTTTGGTCTGCCGACGATTGCGACAGCCGACAAAATTGCTGGAACATATATGACGGAAACGGTCAAGTTATTTTTCGGTGGCAGTCTTTCGGGCTCATTCCGCGGCAAAGACCAGGACGCCTTCTGGATCGACGCTCAATGAAATCCCCTCGCCCGACCGTACATCGACGCGGCCTGTTGTGCGCAAGCGTAGGAGGTCAGGCACGCCTTCGACCCTGATCGACAGCTGCTCGATTTCGCCAAGGAACGAGCAACCCACGACAAGGCCGGCGACCCCTTCGCCTCGACGCGAGAGGATGAGGGCCTGCGGACGAATGCAGGCAAATGCCCTGGCGCCCTCCGGCAGATCGAGCCGGGCCGAAAAGGCGCCCAACGCCGTTTCGATCCGGCCATGGCGGGATGTAGCTGGGACCCTGTGGCACGGACAGAGGAAAGCGGCGGGGTTGGGGTACTGAGGG
>NZ_JABEPH010000457.1:0-4016 GCF_013004495.1 Rhizobium sp. SEMIA 4085 | reverse complement strand
TTTGGGCAGTCGTCGGGCCGAGCCGGATCGGCAGCCCTTGTGCGTAGACAACGACGTGGATCTTGGTCGTGAGGCCCGCCGCGCGAGCGGCCGAGACAGTGATCCGCACCCTGTTTTTGCCGTCGCGGCCTGCTGGTGGGGGCGAATGGAGGCGCTGTGGATCATTTGCTGTCGGCTCAGCTTTATGAGGTGTTTCAGCTGGTTGATGGGGCATTGATCGCAAATTGCGCGGCGAAAGCCCGGATATAAGCGGGCCGGGCTTGCCCGCGAGCTACATAGGCAGCCAAGTTTTGATATTCGTCCAAAATGCCGGACATTCTAAGTCGCAGCAGCACTGATACCATCAATAAATCGCCCGCGCTGAACGCATCGTCGAGCCAGTCGGCGACGCCTAAGTGCGCCGAGAGTTTGTCCAGCCGAGCGCGAACACGGTCCTTGACCAACGGTAAGCGCTCCTCGCTCCAAGGCTTGTCACCTTCGAATATTTTTGCCGTCGTTAGTTCAAGAATCGGCGGCTCGACGGTGTTAAGTGCGGCAAACATCCACGTGATCGCGCGCGCACGGGCATCGTGATCCTTCGGCGGCAGGCCCGCATACTGCTCGGCAAGATGAAAGACGATCGAGCCGGTCTCAAACAGCGAGAGAACCTTCCTCATAGGTGGGGATCTGGCCGAAGGGATGGATGGCCAGATGGTCAGGCGCCTTCATCTGTGCGAAGGAAACCAGACCTCATAAGGCTGACCCACTTCTTCGAGGGCCCAGCGAACGCGCATATGGCGCGCCAGTCCCTTGCCGCCGTCGGGCGATCGTTCAAATGCTGTGATAGTGATTGTCATCGCATCCGTTTCCTTGCTTGGGCGAATTTCTTCGTCTTCCTATCGGGACGACGAATGGCCTCCCCGAAATCGACCTCGGCCTTGAACTATTTTCAGCTGGGCGCAGATCGCGAGGCCCGTTTCCGATCAACGGTCGTGATGGCACGGTGGCCAATCCACAAGGCCGCGTGTAAGGGCTGCCTTGTTCGATTGTCCGCTTTTGCGAGCTTGCGCCCTGAAAGCAGACCGCGGGCCTTCCACCCATTTCGGGTCAATCCTGATTATGGGTCACGTCCTAACGGGCTCAAGACATCGTCGGTGCGCTGCCGATGGTTGCACTTGGCTTCCTCGAAAGGCGCGGCTTCCACCTCACCCATACCTTGCTTGATGACGTAGCGGCAACGAAGCGTCTATTGGATTTGCAGGACGGGCCGGAAAAATGTCGGGGACGGAATCGAGATGGCGGCCGGACAAGTAGCCTTCGATATGCGGCAGGCGGCGGGAACCCTAGTTACGCTCCCTGCCGCTTCACGCTAGCGGGTCTATCCAGCGCGGCTCGATATGCCGAACGACAGCAGTCCCGTGACGTCTGAGAACGTGGAGCAGAACAGCCGACACCCGTTGGAGCCGATATCGTGGCGTGTTCACAGTGAGAGCGGTACTGACCCGTGAGACTTAACGCATTATGCGGCTTCAACGCCCGGTCCGGCCTGGAGAAGAAAGCGGCGACTTTAGCCAAATTCATAGACCAGTGCCACGATGCCGATGAGGCAAAGCAAGGCGAGTATGATTCGCTCTGTCCTCGGTGTCATAGCAGCCACCACATGGGCAGTGATCCCATTAGAAAGATCAGCGCCACCAGAGCGAGGTAAATTACCCAGCCGATACCCGGATGAAGCCCGGCCATCGCACTACGCAAATATTGAAAAATATCTGGTCTTGGGCGAGCCTTGTCTCCCCTGTCCTTTCCTTTTTGATCAGTGCGTGGGCCAACCATTGAATCAACCCTGGCCCCGTGTTGCCTGTGACCAGCGCTCTAGCAGCCACGAATATAGGCATGGGCAATTGGGTAAACGCGCAAGTAGCCTGTTTGTTTGACGCTGTGGCCTTGATTGCGTCATCCAGGCCATCGCGGGCATCGGGCACGGGTTTTGCAACGAGTGCTGGTACGGCGGATTAACGGAGGCAAAGTGTTATGAAACGAAACGGTTTGGCGTTTCGGCCGGTCGGTTTGGCGATGCATCGCATCGGAAAGTATCGGGTCGTTAACTCTGTGGGCCTTGCAGCCGATACCCTACTGCAGCACTGGCCGACCGATGACGGAGAGGATTTTTCCGAGGCAGTCATGGCATGCCTTGACGGATTATACGACCGAATACCTCCCGAAGACGTGCGGGCTGCATTTATCAAGGCTGCGCATGAAGCGAACATTATCGTCATCGAATTGGTGAGACCCGCGCACCCGCGCAACTGATGCCACGCGTCTTGCTGGTGGCGCGCATGAAAGGACGAGTTGGCAGTAGAACGCCGTGCGAAGCCTTTATGTTGCCAGCACCGGTGAAACTGCAGCTGACGGATGTTCAGCCCGCTTTTGAAATTCCAATATCTAACGATGCGACCTGAACATTGTTGCGTCCGCTTTTCTTTGCGGTGTAGAGGGCACGGTCTGCTCTTGCGATTATGTCTGACGGTTGATCGGAAACACTATTCGAGACAGCGACGCCTACGCTGGCGGTTAGTCTCAGAAATGGCTGCCCTGTTCCTGTCTCGATGTTAAGCTCCTGCACAGAACGTCTCAGCCATTCCGCGCGCTCAATCGCTTGCTCGAGCGAACACTCCTCCAGGACGACGACGAACTCTTCGCCGCCGTATCGCGCTGCAAGATGGTTTGCTTGCCATGGCACGGATGTCAGCACATTCGCGACAGCCACAAGAGACCTGTCACCTGCAAGGTGACCGAAAGTGTCGTTGACGGATTTGAAGTGATCGATATCGATCATCATGATCGCAACGCCGGGCGAGCTTATTGCCGGACGGGTTAAGACCGCCGCCAGATAGCTTTCAAAGGTCCGTCGATTCGCCAATCCCGTTAAAGGATCCTTTTCCGCCAATCCTTGCAGGATCGAATTGGTGCGGTGCAGATCGTCGGATACTTGGCCGTAGGCAACGATCGCCGCATCAATCATTGCGAGTTCCGAAATGAGTGGAAGGCGTTCCAGCGTCAGGACCGGTTCGTTCCTGCCAATGCGTTCCAAATTCTTAATCGCAGCGCCGATGGGTGCAGCAAGATGATGCTTGGCAGCAATGAGTATTGTGACGGCGAAAAGGCCAGGAACAACCAGGATGAGGAGCCACCCAACCTGCATGTAGCTCGCACTGTTTTGGATTTCGCTGGCGATATTGTCCGCCACGACGGCAGCATCGCCGCTCAACTGAGTCCCCATCGCATCGAGATCGTGTATGGCCCTCTCATAGGCCTGCGTCGCCAGTCGGTCGAGTTCATCAACGACCCGTGCGTCGATAGAATTGGCGGAGGGCGACGGTTGCGTCGAGCTTTCTTTGTCGCGGGCCTGCTGGCGAAGCTTGGCGATCGTCTTGGCTTCGTCGGCGACTTTCTGAGATCTCTCAACCAGGAAACCGTTGTGTTCGAACGAAAAGCCTTGCGCGAGAGCCTGGATTTGCAACTGGATCTGGCGTTCCAGTCTGCGGTCTTTCGCCAAAAAGATCGATCGAACAAGAGAAGAGAGGCGCTCGATTTTTACCGCATTGCGCGTTTGCGTCAGGATCAGAGGGATTTGTACATCGCGCGTAAAGTTCGCTTGTGTCTCGATCCTTTTCAGGAAGACGAACGAAAAAGCCGCTGCAATCAGCGTATATGCCACGACGCCGAGCAGAAGAAATCTTGCAACAGCGCTGAGTGAGAGCTGACGCCGTTTCGGGGCGCTATTTTCTTCCATTCCATCGGCTCAATAAATGCTGAACGGGAAATAAGCGTCGTTGATGCGGTCGTAGACACCGTTGAGCTTAATCTGCTTCAGTGCGGCATTCACCTTCTGAATCAGGGCCGAGTTTCCCTTCTTCGCGGTGATGTGCGCCAAACTTTGAAGAAACTCGCTTGAGATTGGATCTCCCACATATCCAAAGCGCGCACCTTCCGTGGTCTGCAGGAAGCTCAAAAGTTCAATGGCATCGCCGATCAAC
>NZ_JABEPH010000456.1:0-4019 GCF_013004495.1 Rhizobium sp. SEMIA 4085 | reverse complement strand
GCTGCGGCGTTGGCAATCAAGTTTCCGCGTGCTTTCACTTTACTGTTGGGTGCGCGCCCTGATGAAGTCGAGCATGAGCGACGCAGCCAACAGCCGCGTGCATCTCGAGCAGGAGTTTGTCGGGCGAGCAGGCCCCGGAACCAAGTGTCAGATTAGCTGACTTTGACCAGACCGGTACGGCCGAAGACGCAATTGCGGCCATTCTTCTTTGCCCGGTAGAGCCGGTCATCTGCAGTAGAGAGAACCGTCATGAAGCTCACGCCATCTTCGTCGGCGGTTGCAACGCCGATGCTGACGGTTACCGGTCTTGCATCTGGTGTCCTGACGCTCGTCTCGATCGTCCATCGGAGCCGTTCTGCGACCAACAAGCCCTCCTCGTGGTCCGTGCCCGGGCAAATTGCAACGAATTCCTCACCGCCAAAGCGGAATACCCTGTCTGCAGAACGCAGGATCGTCACCAGCCGGGCGGCGATCGACTTCAGCACCTCATCACCCTGCAGATGGCCGAAGTTGTCGTTGACGTCCTTGAAGTGGTCGGCATCGATGATGATGACGGTCGTGAACTGCCCTTGCCGCAGGGCTTCCCGCATCATGACCGGTGCTTCGAACTCCATGCGCGAGCGGTCGTAGACGCCTGTCAGAATGTCCCTGCCCGTCCGCTCCAGAAGATCGTTGTACCGCTCGCGGAATGTCAGGTCGCCGAACAGATCGCTGAGCGAGCGTGCTGCCGCAGGAACGCCGTTTCGATGAATACAGAGCCGGTAGATGGCAAAGAGCGCGGTATAGATACAGACCGCAAACATCTTTGCCCTCCAGCCGTCCCAGAAGGCTGCAAGCGGTACGTCGAGAAAATAATGCAGTGCGCCGAAGAAGCCGATCTGGTCGAAGGTCAGAAGTGCGAAGCCGCACAGCACGAAACGAAGGATCACCTTGCGCTTCATCCAATGACCAAGGCGTTCGTACAGCAGAATGATACCGAGCGCATCGAGGTAGAGAAGCGCCGTACCCCAGACCATCAGCCATCCGATCTCCTTCAGGAAGCTGAAATCGGCTGCATTGCCGGGTGAAATCTCGACGGTATCATGCAGTTGCAGAACCCACGCGATCGCGACCGTCAGGAGATTTCCAAGGAACAGGCCGTAGATCGGCTGCCGGACCGTCGAAGCATCTTCCTCCAGGTAAAGCATCAGGATCATCATCAGCTTGCCGGCGAAGAAGACCGACGATCCGGGCGAGGCGACACCGAAAGGCAGCGACACGTAGAATACGGCGGCGAGATAGGTTTCCATGAAATGCATGACGCCGAGCGCCGTCATGAAAACGCCAAGGCCCAGCCGGTGGCGGAAATGCAGCAGGCTCACCATCAGCGAGAAATAGCCGACGGCTTCAACCACAATGAGACCGAGATTGACAATTGCCATCGCGCTTTCCGCTCTCCAACCGCTTCTTCATAGCGCGATACGGTTAAGAAACGGTCGCGTGACGTCAGGGTAACCCGCGGCCTCCCTGTATGGCTGCCGCCGCAAAGCCGCCCCGGCGAAGGCTTGGGAAGAGCGCGGCTAGACCTGCCGCTCCTTGGCACCGTCGCCGAAAAGCGAGGGGCCGTGCTGATCGATGATCTGGTGCGCTTTGCGCACCGTGCATTCGATCGCATCGTCCGAAGAGGAGAACATGTCGGCGCGGATGAAATTGCGAACCAGAACCTCGCCGCCGACCGTCTTTTCGATGCGGCCTGCCAGGCGAAACTGTCCGCCTTCCTTGCGCGGCTCAGCGTAGATGGCGCAATCGGCGTAAAGCTGCGGCTCACCCTTCGGGCCTGCGCTCGCCTCGGCCGATTTGCCGCCACCGGAAAACATCGAGAAAATGCTGGATAAGATCGAAGCCATGTTCCGCCTTTAACACGGGCCGCTCGCGCCCGCAAAGTCAAATGATGAGGTTGGCGAGGATGTCGTTCTCGGTGATGTCCTCGAAGCCCATGCCGGCCTTTTCGAAATTCGAAATCAGGGTGGCGAAGTTCTCCGGCGCCTTGGTCTCGATGCCGATCAGAACCGAGCCGAAGTTGCGCGCCGTCTTCTTCAGGTATTCGAAGCGGGCGATGTCGTCGTCCGGCCCCAGCAGATTGAGGAAATCGCGGAGCGCGCCGGGGCGCTGCGGCAGCCGCAGGATAAAGTATTTCTTCAGCCCGGCATAACGCATCGCCCGCTCCTTGACGTCGGGCAGCCGCTCGAAGTCGAAATTGCCGCCGGAGACAACAGCGACGATCGTCTTGTCGCGAATGGCCTGCGGATCCATCGCGGCGATCGCCGTCAAAGACAAAGCACCTGCCGGCTCCAGCACGACGCCCTCGACATTGAGCATTTCCGAGATCGTCACGCAGATGGCGTTCTCCGGCATCAACATGACCTGCGCGGCTGCAAAGCCTTTGAGCGCTGCGAAATTCAGGTCGCCGATGCGGGCAACGGCCGCGCCGTCGACAAAATTGTCGACCTTGGAAAGCGTCACCACTTCGCCGGCCTCGATGCTGCGTTTCAGGCTCGGCGCGCCTGCCGGCTCGGTGAAGACAAAGGCGGAATTCGGGACCGAGCCCTTGAGGTAGCCCGTGATCCCCGCGGCAAGCCCGCCGCCGCCGACCGGCAAGACCAGCATGTCCGGCACCCTACCCTCCGGCAGCTGCTGCATGATTTCGGCTGCGACCGTTGCCTGCCCCTCGATGATGTCCTCATGGTCGAAGGGCGGCACCATGACGCCTCCGGCCGCCTCCGCATGGTCGCGGGCGGCCTGATAGCATTGATCGAAGAAATCGCCGTAGAGCTTGATGGTGATGAATTCGGCGCCGAACATGCGCGTCTTGTCGATCTTCTGCTGCGGCGTCGTCACCGGCATGAAGACCACGCCCTGAACGCCGAAATGGCGGCAGACATAGGCAAAGCCCTGCGCATGGTTGCCTGCCGATGCGCAGATGAAGAGACGCTCGCCGCTCCCTTCGGCAATCGCCTTGCGGAAGAAATTAAAGGCGCCGCGGATCTTGTAAGAACGGACGGGCGACAGATCCTCCCGCTTCAGCCAGATTTCGGCACCGTAGCGCGCCGAAAGATGGTCGTTGAGCTGCAACGGCGTTGCCGGAAAGAGGCTGCGCAGCGCCTCTTCCGCGCGATCTACATCCTGTCTTATGACGGTCATCGGTCCATTCCTGTCTCAAGACCTCGCTATGGCACAGGTCGGCCGGCAAAAGAAGTCCGTTTAACCGCGGTGCGGTTCGTTCTGCGGAAAGCTTTCTTCATCGCGCTTGGCGGATTGCTGCAGCTCCCCCGTGCGTTCGCTTTGCAATGCTGCTAACGTGAAGGCATGATGATATCCCATTTTATGCGACCGCTCGCTTGGCTGCTGCTTGCCGCCATCATTTTCGTCACCATTTCGCCGATCGGCCTCAGGCCGCATACGATGACCAGCGTCTACGCCGACCGCGCGCTTGCCTATGCCGTCACTGGCTTCGTTTTCGCGCTCGGCTATCCGAAGCAGTGGAAGCTCGTCGCACTGCTTCTTTTCTTCGGCGCACTCGCAATCGAGTTCCTGCAATACCTGTCGCCGACACGTCATGCACGCCTGCACGACGCGGTCATCAAGGCAGCCGGCGCCATGCTCGGCATTCTTATCGGCCGCGCTACCTACCGGCGCGGGCAGATGAAGCAGAGGATCGAGGCCGTTCCTGCTCCAAAGCCGCAAACCGGTGCCGCCGCCGGCGCTCTTGACTGAATCACTCCAGTCGTTAATTGAGGATCGCCCGCGGGCGTGGCGAAACTGGTAGACGCAAGGGACTTAAAACCCCTCGGAGCAATCCTTACGGGTTCGATCCCCGTCGCCCGCCCCAGCACGCAGCCGTGACGCGAGGTTTTTGCGACGTCGGGCATCCACTCACCATTTCATCCGGGGGAAGTGCCAGTAGTCGGAACCGGTTCGGCGGGAGATGAGCTTCAGCGTGCCATCCGGCTGAACCACGTATCTTTCGTAGACCCGGTATC
>NZ_JABEPH010000455.1:0-4026 GCF_013004495.1 Rhizobium sp. SEMIA 4085 | reverse complement strand
TCGGCGGCGCGTCTGATCGCTGCGTTGTCAATCTAACGGTGCAGTAGGAACATCTCGTTCGTGGCCTTGGTGATGAGGTCCTTCGCATCGTCGGCGGGATCGCTGCTTTTGGACTCGGGCTTCAGATAGCGGTCGCCGATATGCGCCGTGCGGGCGAGTTGAACCTTGAAGTCAGAGAAGCTTTCTCAGCCGAGACGGCGGCAGAAGCGCGTGACGGTCGGCGGCGAGACCTCGGCCTTCTCCGCAAGCTCGATGATGGAGGCGTTCACGGCAAATTCGAAATCGTTGACGATGATTTCGGCAATCCGGTTCTCCGATGGAGAAAGGCGGCCCTTGTCTTCCTGCAATGTGGAAAAGATATCCAACCAGTCCTCCCGGGGATGGCGCCCTTACTGATCTTTCTTCTTATAGGCGACGCAGTCTATCTCCACCTTGCAATCCACCATCATTGAAGATTGCACGCAGGCGCGTGCCGGGGGATGCCCGCCGAAATATTCCTGATAGATCCTGTTGAACGTCCAAAAATCGCGGGGGTCGTCGAGCCAGACGCCGACGCGCACGACATCCGCGACGCCGTAGCCGGCCTCTTTGAGGATCGCCAGCACATTGGCAATTGCCTTATGCGTCTGGGCGATGATGTTGCCCTCGACGATCTCGCCGTTTTCCATTGCAACCTGACCGGAAACATAAAGCCAGCCATCGGCTTCGACGGCGCGCGCAAATGGCAAAGACTTGCCGCCGGCGCCGGTTTGAACAGTGCCATAGCGCTTGATGGACATTCCGGATCCTTGCAAATTATTTTCTTGATAAGTTGACAAGTGACCATAGAAAGCAGAATTTGGCCAGCGAAAAACGCGATTTATGAAAAGAATTTAAATAAAGGGCGAGCATGCGCGATCCTTTCAAGAATCCCTTCCCATCGTCCGACACAGCCCGGCATTCCATCTGGGAGATGCTCGTTCCGCGCGATATCGACGCGTTTTTGGCTGCCGATTGGTCCATGGTTGAAAACGACTTCGTGGAAGATGGTTTCATCGGGATCGATGGTCGCAAGCAGGTGAGTCCGGACAAATGGCGTCTTGCCTTTCCGACGCTTGCCGCCTATCGCGACGAATGGCTTCGGCAGGCCAAGGGATTTGGCAGGGAACGCCTGGCGGAGGACGCGCGCACCGCGATCTTTTCGACGACGACGCTGGAATCTATCGAGATCGAAGGCGACATGGCCCTGGTGCGCAAGAAATTTGATGGCGGCATTGCCAAGGCCGACGGCAGCCGCGATGTCATGCAGTGGCAGACGCTCTATTACTGCCGGCTTCACGAGGGGTGCTGGAAGATCTGCGGGTTCACCGGCTATCTGCCGAATCCTATGGGTTGAAGCGGTGTCGACAACATAAAGGCCAATCTCTTGCGCATTTTCACGGCGGCTCTGGCGACCGAGACCAACACCTTCTCACCGATTTGTGTCGACCGGCGGGCTTTCGAGGCTTCGCTTTACGCACCGCCGGGACAGCATCCTGAAACGCCGACACTTTGCACCGCGCCGATCACCGTCGGCAGGCGTGTCGCCGCGGCAAAGGGCTGGGAGCTGATTGAAGGAACGGCAACCTGGGCGGATCCGGCCGGGCTCGTCAACCGTTCCACCTATGAAGATTTGCGCGACGAGATACTGGCTCAGCTTAACGCCGCAATGCCAGTTGACGCGGTGGTCCTCGGGCTGCACGGAGCCATGGTGGCGGCGGGCTACGAAGATACCGAAGGCGACATCCTTGCGCGCATCCGGGAGATCGTGGGACCCGATATTCTCGTCTGCGCCGAACTCGACCCGCACAGCCATCTGACCGCCAGGCGCGTGGCGGCCCTCGACTTCGCCGTCTACTTCAAGGAATTCCCGCACACGGATTTCGTCGACCGCGCCGAAGATCTGTGGCGCATCGCCGTCGATACGCTTGAAGGCAGGGTCAAGCCTGCCGTTTCCGTCTTCGATTGCCGCATGATCGACGTCTTTCCCACGTCGCGCGATCCGACGCGCTCCTTCGTGCACAAGATCATCAAGATCGAAAGCGACGACCCGGATGTCCTGTCGATTTCCGTGATCCATGGCTTCATGGTCGGCGACGTTCCCGAAATGGGAACGAAAATGCTGGTGGTGACGGATGGCAAGCCGGAAAAGGGGGCAGCGCTTGCCCGCGACCTGGGGCTTGAGCTGTTCTCCAAGCGCGGAACCTTCATGGCACCTCAGATAGATGAGAAGGAGGCGGTCGCGCGTGCTCTGGCCGCCACCACCTGGCCGGTCGTCATCGCCGATGTGTGGGACAATCCGGGCGGCGGTACGGCAGGCGATGCCACGGTCATCCTCGAAGAAATGCTGACCCATGAGGCGAAGGATACGGCGATCGGCACGATCTGGGACCCGATGGCGGTGCAGATCTGTTTTGCGGCAGGGGAGGGCGCTGAGATTCCGCTTCGCTTCGGCGCGAAATCGGCGCCCGGCACCGGAAATCCGATCGATGGCACCGTGACGGTCGTCAAGCTTGTGAAGGATGCCGAGATGCAGTTCGGCGAGAGCCTGGCACCCTTCGGCGATGCCGCTCATGTGGTTATGAACGGCATCGACATCATCTTGAACTCGACGCGTGCCCAGAGCTTTGATGCCAGCCTCTTTACGGTCATGGGCATTGACCCGACGAAGAAGAAGATCCTGGTCATCAAATCTACGAACCACTTCTTCGCGTCGTTTTCGAAGATCGCGGCCGAAATCCTCTATTGTTCCGCGGGGACGCCTTATCCTAACAATCCGGCCAAGACGCCCTATCGCCGGGCACCGAGAAATATCTGGCCGATGGTCGCCGATCCTCATGGAAATGAATGCGGAGCCGCGTAGATGCAGGAAAACCGGTTGGGGACGGCGCATGCCCTACGGTGTCCTCACCGAACTTCGCGATGCCGAAAGAAGGGATTGAGCCTTTCAATCAGAGATCGAGACGTCCACAGGACGGGCGTGGCGAGGCATGCTACTGCCCGATAGGTCACGATGAACGGGTGCCTGCCACTATGCAACGCTTGCGTCAATCCGCGGACGTCAGCGTTGCCCACCCGAAGTGTCGACCTTCTCTGCGAGCCAGATTTTGATGAGCGACTGATAGGGTACGTCGCGTCTGCCGGCCGCGACCTTTATCCGTTCAAGAAGCGCGTTCGGTAGCCGCAGCGAGATTGATGTCGAGGATGGCTTCAGGTTCGGCAAGCGCACGCGCTCCGCCTTGTCCCAGTCGATATGATCGTCGGAATCCTGACTTTCCCAGAAGGCCCGTTCTTCCGCTTCCGTCTTGAATTCCGGAGTTGGCTTAAGCGTCTTGCTCATAATAGCTCCGCTCCTTGCGGCTCATGTCCCGGGCCGAGATCACCCGTATCTTCGTAGCGTTCTGCCGAAGCGTGAAGGTGACATGAAGCAGCCTTCCGTCGTCGGTGCGCCCAAGAGCGTGGATGCGTTGCTCTTCGGCGCTATGCCTTGCGTCGGGAACCGTCAGCAGTGGCTCGTTGAAAAACATCTGCTCCGCTTCTGCCTGGCCCACGCTGTGCTTTTCAGCGCTCTTGCGGGCGTTTCCCGCGTCCCAGTCGAAGCCCGTTATCCGCTCCCAATCAATCATCGATGTATATTGCCATAATATACACTGATTTCAAGGGCGAGACAGCGAAGGCAAAAGCGCACGAGAAGGAGAGAGAGCCGCTCGATTACCACGCACGGGTGCTCAACACGACGAGGGTGATATAGCGATATGCCATAAGGGGACCCGCGGTCCTCCTCCGATTACCCAAAATGCCGATTCCAGGTTCTGGTACGTGACGAGGGTCTTCGTTTTTCGTCTTTTAGACCCCGGGATGAATCTCATTAAGCGTCCCCTCGACCCTTCGTAAGAGAACTCTGATGTGGCGTCACGCGTGGGTGGGGCCACCACAGTCGCTGAGGCGTAAGAACGATCGTCTTCGCCTCCGCGACCGAATGTCTCGCCACCATAATAAGCACGGGTG
>NZ_JABEPH010000454.1:0-4029 GCF_013004495.1 Rhizobium sp. SEMIA 4085 | reverse complement strand
GCCCTGGATGGCGTGACCCATGTGTTGCATATGGCCGCGGTCAAGGAATCGCCCGATCTGGCGATCGACGTGGGCGTCAAGGGCATCTTCAACCTGCTCGAGGCTTTCCGTACTTCGAAGACGGCAAAGCAGTTCCTCCTGATCGGCGGCGATTGCTCGGTGGGCCACATTTTCCATCCGTACGATGCCCCTATTACCGAAAATTCCCCGCGCCGCGCCTATCCCGGCTGTTACGCACTCACCAAGGTTATCGAGGAAATCATGCTCGAGCAGTACCGCATTCAATACGGCATCAATGCCTGTAGCCTTCGAGCGCCCTGGATCATGGAGAAGGATGATTTCCGGCATGCGTTGAGCTTCCGAGATCAGTTCGGCGGACCGGCGTGGGGTGAATTCCTGACGATAGAGGAAATCGCCCGGCATGCCGGTACTGGCGCCGTCCCATTGCTTCGCGATGCGAAGGGGGCTGCGCTCAAACGCAATTTCATCCATGTCAGCGATCTTGTCAGCGCCATTCTCCTGGCCTTGGACAATCCGGTCGCCAATGGCGGACTGTTCAATGTCGCTATGGATGTCCCCGTGGATTATGCCACCGTCGCGGCCCAACTGAGCGCCTCGCACGGTCTGCCGGTTGTAGAGATTTCGACGCCCTATCATAGCAACTGGCTCGACAATACCAAGGCACGCATGGTGCTCGGTTGGCGTTCGGCCGTCGACCTCAAGCTCCTTATCCAGCGCGCCTGGGCCTATGCCCGAGCGCCCGATGACCCGCGTCTTGTCTGGTATCCGGGATAGGACACACGCGGCAAGCAATATCCGACGCTGGCTCCGGGGATGATCCGAATGCGACCGTCCGGGCCCACGAAAGCAAAGGATATGTGCCGCCCTCAGGCAATGGATTGCCTCGGGGCATTCAGTAACGCCGAGGAGTATGGCCGTGACCATGCTCTTAGAATGGGAGGATAAACAATGAAGCTGAACCTTGCCGCCTCGATCGCCGTGGTTGTTTCCTGTCTGGCCGGCCCCGCTGTCGCTCAGGAGAAGCCCCAGTTGGCTTTCGTCGTGAATGCCGCTTCGGATTTCTGGAAGCTCTCCGAAGCCGGAGTCAAGAAAGCCCAGGAGGAATTGCCGGGCTACGAACTGCAGTTCCGCTATCCGGCGCAGGGAACGGCTGCCCTGCAGAACGCCCTGATGGATGACCTTGTCGCTGCCGGCACGGATGCGATCATGATCTCTTCGGCCGACCCGAAGAACTCCATCGATGCATTCAACCGCGTTGCAGCCCAGGTACCGTTGTTCACCACCGACAGTGACGCGCCCGCTAGCAAGCGCATTGCGTATCTGGGATCCTCCAACACCTTGGCAGGCGTGCAGGCTGGCGAAATCGCCGTCGCGGCGATGCCCAAGGGCGGAAAATGCATGGGGTTCGTCGGCTTCCTTGGAGCCGACAACGCTATCGAACGGATCGCAGGGTTCCGCAAGGCTGTGGAAGGATCGGGGATCGAGCTCGTCGACGTGCGCGGAGATGACGTGGATTTCGCCCGTGCCCGGTCCAATGTGGATGACGTGCTTGCCGCCAATCCGGAAATCACCTGTATGGTCGGGTTCTATTCCTACAACCCGCCCAAGATCTACGAGGCCCTCCAGGCTGCGGGCAAGCTCGGCGCGATCAAGGTCATCGCATTCGATGAGGACCCGATCACCCTGGGTGCGGTGCGCGAAGGCAGCTTCGCCGGAACGGTCGTGCAGGACCCCTACCAGTGGGGTTACCAGGGCATGCTCCTAATGGCAAAATACCTCGAAGGCGACAAGTCGGGTGTTCCGGCGGATGGCCTCATCATTGTTCCGACCAAGGTCATCACCAAATCCAATGTCGATGCCTTCGAGAAGGAACTCAAAGAGCGCATTGGCGGGTAAACTCCTCCCGGTCAACGCGGTCGCATCGGGCTCGGGCCATTTGCCGGGCCCGGTGTGCGCTTGTTACTTTGTATATCCGCACAACGCCGAACCATCGCTGTTGCTGCACAATCAGATGGCCACGACATATGACGACTAAAGAGGATCAGAAACGCCCCCTGCTGGTGCTTGAGAACATTTCAAAGGCCTATACCGGCGTGGTGGCTCTCTCCAATGTGTCCATGTCGGTCATCGCCGGCGAAGTGCTCGCCCTGATCGGAGAAAATGGCGCCGGCAAGTCCACCCTGATGAAGGTCCTAGGCGGTGTCATCCAGCCCAGTTCGGGCCACATCCTTGTCGATGGCGTACGATACGAGCGGTATTCGGTCACCGAGTCCCAGGCCGCCGGGATCGCGTTCGTGCATCAGGAACTCAACGTCTTCGACAATCTCGATGTGGCGGCCAACATGTTTTTGGGCCGCGAAAGACGGGCGGGCTTGCTCGGGTTGCTGGATGTGAAGAGCATGCGTGCCGCGGCCGAACCGCTTCTGCGACGGGTCGGGGCCACGTTCAAGCCTGACACACCAGTCGCTGACTTGTCGTTGGCCGAACGGCAATTGCTCGAAATCGCCAAGGCGCTCTCCATCAAGGCGCGCATAATCATCATGGATGAACCGACGTCGTCGCTGACCCTGTCGGAAACAAAAACACTGATGAGCGTCATTGCCGACCTTAAGGCCGAGGGCATCGCCGTCATCTACATATCGCATCGTCTGAGCGAGATTGAGGAATGCGCCGACCGTGTCTTCGCTTTGCGCGACGGCAAGGCAGCCGGAGAACTCGGCAGGTCTGAAATAAACCATGACGCCATGATCCGGATGATGATCGGACGTGACCTCAATTCCTTGTATGCGCCGCCGGCTCGCCCTGCCGGCGAGCCTATCCTGTCCCTGAGGGCCGTCAGAATCCGCGCAAAGCCAGGGGCCTTGGTCGAATTCGATGTCTACGACGGGGAAATTCTGGGCGTGGCCGGACTGGTGGGTGCGGGACGAACGGAATTGGCCGAGGCCATTTTCGGTATCGACGCCATTCTCGAGGGCGAGGTGATGCTGGCGGGCAAGCCTTTCAGGGCAGCCAGGCCGCGCGACGCCATAGAAGCCGGCGTCTATCTCGTGCCGGAGGACCGCAAACGAACCGGCCTCGTCTTGGAAAGCGCGATCTGCGAGAATATTTGCCTCGCCGATCTGGGCTCAGTGTCGTCCAACGGCTTCGTTTCGCAGAGCCTGGTTAAGGCGCGCGCCGAAGACCAGCGTGTAAAACTCGGCATGAGGACCACCGACGTCATGCGCAACACAGCCGAACTTTCCGGCGGGAATCAGCAAAAGGTTGTGCTGGGCAAATGGCTTTCGATGCGGCCGGCAATGATCATTTTTGACGAGCCTACCCGCGGCATCGATGTCGCTTCCAAGGTTGAGATCTACAAGCTGATGCGCGCTTTGGCGGATGCAGGCGTCGGGATCATGATGATCTCCAGCGACATGGAAGAAGTGATCGGCGTGTCGGACCGTATCGTCGTGTTGCGGGAAGGAGAAATCGCCGGATCGCTGTCGCGATCGGAGTTCTCCGAACACAATGTGCTCAAGCTCGCTGTCGGCGCAAATTAGGAAAGAGACCGATGCACAAAAAAGACTTCGGGTTGGCAGTCCTGATCATAGTTGTGGGAGCAGTCGTCTATTTACGAAATCCGCTGTTCCTCTCGCCGATCAATCTGGGCAATACTGCCAACCTCATCGGCCTGTTCGGCCTCTTCGCGATCGGGCAGGGCTTTGTCATCATGACGGGTGGCATCGATCTATCGGTCGGGTCGATGATTGCACTGCTCGGAGTCATATTTGTCGACATGGTGGGCAAGTTCGGCGTGCCATGGCCGGTGGCAATCCTTGTCGTCATATCCAACGGGACGCTTTTGGGACTGCCTCATGGCCTGTTGTCCCCAAAACTCAGGAGGCACCCTTCCGTGGTGCTCCTGTGTGGCTTGCTATTCTATCTCGGCGCCGCGCGCGGCTATACGGGCGAACCCACCGCCGGCTTCCCATTCGGCGCGAATTATCCGGCGCTCGAATGGTTGACGAT
>NZ_JABEPH010000453.1:0-4060 GCF_013004495.1 Rhizobium sp. SEMIA 4085 | reverse complement strand
AAGACGAAAAACGCGCGGCTCAGTGGTGCGACGTGCTCGGGGATGACTACCAGAGACAGTCACCGGAGCGGCAATGTCGCGCCGCCGCACCAACTGCCGTTCCCCTATGATATCCGGCTCGCACTTGGCGGCTGGAAGCTCCTCTATTTCAACGACGCGCCCCGTGTCGTGCTCGCCAACGCCGACGACAAGCTGAAGCGCGGCCGGTATCTCGTCGAGGGCCCCGGCCATTGCGGCGAATGCCATACGCCGCGTGACGCGCTCGGCGGCTTCGAGCCCGATATGTGGCTCGCAGGCGCTCCGAATCCGGAGGGCCGTGGTCGTATCCCGAACATCACCCCGGGCTCCAAGGACATCGGTTCCTGGAGCGAGGCCGATATCACCAACTACCTCGAAACCGGCTTCACCCCGGACTTCGACACCGCCGGCGGCTCGATGGCCGAGGTCCAGCGGAGTCTCGCGCATCTTCCGAAAGGCGATCTCGAAGCGATCGCCGCGTATTTAAAGGCGGTGCCGAGCCGATGATGCGTCGATCCCGAGATCGATCCGCGCGAGGCGGCGGACCGGCAGGAGCCTCAACCAATGGGCGGAAGTGATACTGTCGAGAGCGGCCGGAAAGTCGGCCGCCTGAGCCTCACGCAGCCTTCGGCTGGTGCTCCGCGCCAAACATCAAAAGATACTGGTCGAGATCCTCATTGCGGAAGTCGAGCGCCCGGTAGATTTCGGCGGCAAAGGTGGTCGGGGCGGAACCGGGGGCGGTGACCAGCATCCCGTCGCGCACCGCCGCCGGCGCGTCCTTGTAATGCGCATGCCCGCAATAGCCGGGCAGGTCGGCGATGAAACGCAAGGCATTGCTGGTATGCGCCGCATTGTTCAGCGCGCCCGCCTTTGCAAGCGCCAGCGTTGCGCCGCAGATCCCAGCAACCAGTTTGCCGCGGCCCATGAAATCGTCGATGACGGGCTTTAGATCCGGCGCCTTCTCGGTCTCCCAGATCATGCCGCCGCAAAGCACCAGACCGTTGAACGCCTCCGCCCGCAGCGCTTCGGCCGCCGTATCGGGCGTCACGCGCAGGCCGCCCATGGACCGCACCTCGGCGCCACCGGGCGCCGCCGTCACCACGTCGAAGCCGAATTCGGTGCGGGCGGAAGCCGTCAGCTGCCCGACCTCCCAGTCCGCGAAAGCCTCCGTCAGAACCACAGCAAGCCGTGTCATTTGTCTCTCCCTCGTCCGTTGGAGCGGCAGGCGCTCAAGCCAGCGCCTGCATATAGCGCATGCCGGTGACCGGGCGAGGGGTGAAGTCCATATGTTGATAGAAGCGGTGTGCCTGGATGTTTCCAGTCGCCGCACTCACTGAAAGGTAATCGCAGCCCGCATTCCTCGCGGTTTCGCGGGCGCGGTTGACGAGGTGCAGGCCGATGCCGTGGCCGCGATGGCCGTCGCGCACGAAGAGGTGGTGCAGGTCCATGCCACGCTTGCCTTCCTGCGCCCTGTAGAGCGGCACAAGGATGGCATAACCGATCAGCCCGTCGCCGGTTTCGGCCACTAGCGCCGTGATCCACGGAACCGGGCCGAAAAGGTCGCGTTCCAGTTGCTCGGGGGTGGCGATCGCCGCATCGCCGTGATGGGCGGCAAGCAGGGCGATCATCTCGTTGAGTGCCGGCAGGTCCCGCGGTTTTGCCGTGCGGATCGTCACCACCGGGGGGCGGATCAATGAAATTTCGCTGTCTTCGATTGCAATCATGGCCTTCGCGTCCTTGTATGGTGTTCTGCCGTCAGGACGCTGCCGATTACAACAAAGCCGCCTGACGGCGGCTTGTTGACAATATGATCTGTCTGGCCGCCCTTTACAGGTACAGCCAAAAATACGTGCTGGTGATGTGCGCGTTGTTGATCATGTGCGATAGATTCTCCAGAACGCGCGATTTGTCAATGGGGCGTCATCATCCGCGGATACTATCTGTTAAGTTGCGTCGCGTGGCGCTGTGGCCTTTTGTAGAAAATCCCATAATTCCAGACGAACGCTTTTACGGAGGGGCATCATGCGTTTCGTTTCCAAGGACGTTGAAGGATATCGCATTTTCGCAGTCACCGGTGTCAACACCGTCTCGTTTGCCGTCGACTACCAAAATGCCGATACGAAAGGCCTGCTCGGTTTCGCGGTCGAGCGTTACGACCCCACGGAAAACCAGCGCTATTTCGTCTATGGCATGAAGGTGTTCGCAAGCGTCATCCCGCAGCCGGACGAAAAAACGGTCGTCACGACCTACGATCACCCGGTGCAGAGTTTCGTGTGGGACGACTTCACGGCAAAGCCGGGCCGCCGATACGAATATTTCTTCTATCCGCTGAAAGGCAAGCCGAAGAACATCGACCGCAGCGCGCCGCCGGTAAAGATCGTGGTCACGACTGAGCCGCTCTTTACGGAGCTTGAGCATGATGTCTTCTTCAACCGCGGTGTTGCCAGCAGCCAGGCCTATCAACGCCGCTTCGGCAACGAAAAGCCTGACGATCTGCAGCCGGCGGAGAAGCGCCTTGAAGCGTTGCAATGGCTGAGCCGCGACCTCGACGAGGCGCTTTTCAGGTTCATCGATCAGGCGAGGGCCGGCGACACGCTCCTCGGATGCTTCTACGAATTCCGCTATCTGCCGGTCGCCGAGCGCCTGAAGGATGCCATCGATCGCGGCGTCGTAGTAAAGCTCATCCTCGACGCGAAGATCAACGAATACACCGACGGCAAGGGCAAGTTCCATCCGAGTTTTCCGCGCGAGGACAACAAGGCTATGGTCAAAGACGCCGGGCTTCCGGCGACGGTGATTGCCCGCTGGCGGGAAAACAATCCGAACAACATCCAGCACAACAAGTTCCTGGTCCTGCTGAAAGGTGCTGCGCAAAAGCCGGCGGAAGTCTGGACAGGTTCGACGAACATGTCGCCGGGCGGCATCCACGGGCAGACGAATGTCGGCCATTGGGTGCGCAATGCGGATGTTGCTGCGGCCTTTGAGGCTTACTGGAAGGCGCTCGAAAGCGATCCGGGCGCAGTTGAGGGAGAAACGAGAGCCGTATCCGATGCCAAGCGCAAGGCCTATCGCGACGCCGTGATGGGGCTGGCGCCGATTCCGGCGGACTGGGAGAATATTCCGAAAGGCGTATCGAGTGTCTTCAGTCCGCGGTCAGGAAGCAAGGTGCTCGATATGTACGTCGACGCGCTTGATTCCTCTACCGATTACGGCGGCATCACGCTTGCGTTCGGCATCGGCAAGAAATTCAAGACGGCGCTGGTCGACAACACGGAAGCCGAGATGCCACAGCGTCCCGTGATCTTCCTGCTCTTGGAAAAGCAGGACAAGCCCAATCCCCGTGCCAGCGATCCCTTCGTGCCGCTGAATGCGAAACATAACGTCTATCAGGCCTGGGGATCGTTCCTGCGCGATCCGGTCTACCAGTGGACGCGGGAAACCAATGCCCGGGCGCTCGGGCTCAACCAGCATGTGGCTTACGTCCACTCGAAATTTCTGCTGAAGGACCCGCTCGGCGCCGACCCGATCGTCGTGTCCGGTTCGGCGAATTTTTCAGAAGCTTCGACCAACGACAACGACGAGAATATGCTGCTGATCCGCGGCAGCGAACGCGTGGCCGACATCTACTTCACCGAGTTCAACCGGCTCTTCAACCACTATTATTTCCGCTCGATCCAGGAGGTCATGGCCGGGCGGAGCGACGGGCAAGCGAACGCCTCAGCCGACACCAGTGCAAGCCTCTTCCTGGACGAGAGCGAGACCCAGGAGTGGCTGAAGAAATACAAGCCCGGCACGCTGCGCTGGAAGCGCGTGCAGGTGTTCGCCAAGATGGCGGGCGCGAAGACGCTGTAGCGTTGCGGATCCGACAGAATATTCTATGGGATGTTGCGCAGCCCAAGCGGCGGCTCATCAAGCCGGTGGATGGGGGACGCAAGGAAGACCGCACCCCATGAGCGCCCCCGTCGGGGCTGCGCCCTGCGGGCTTGCAATCTCAGGATAAGGGTTGCTCGCCGGCGCCCGCCGCACGGCACTCGTCCTGAGG
>NZ_JABEPH010000452.1:0-4080 GCF_013004495.1 Rhizobium sp. SEMIA 4085 | reverse complement strand
AGGCAGGGCCTATATCGGCCGCGACCGAGCAGCCACGGCAATCTTGGATGCTGGCTGCGGTACAGGCCTAGTTGGCATTCAACTGGAGCATCTTGGCTTTCGGTTGATTGACGGCTTCGATCTCTCCGGCGCGATGGCCGAAATGGCGCGCCAAACCGGCGTTTACCGCAACGTTGAAGACGGCATTGACCTAAACAGGCCCCTCTCGGACTACTCGAGCGCGAGTTATGATGTGACCGTCTGCTGTGGCGTCTTCACGCTCGGCCATGTCCACCCGGATGGGCTGCGCGAACTGGCGCGCGTCACGCGTCCGAACGGGTTCGTGATCGCAAGCACCTGCAAGAGCTCTGCTGGTGCAATGTCGTTTGAAGTCCAAGTGCTATCTCTGCAGGAGGCGGGCGTCCTTACGCCGGCACAGTGTCTGAACGGCGGCAGATTCCTCGGGGAGGAGGACGCGCATTACTGGGTCTTGCGAGTGCTCGATAAGCCGGCGGAGCTGCGACTGTGACCTCGGAGCTGCCGGACCCACGCCAGTGCTCACGTACCGGCAGCGAGCAAAGGCTCGGTCATGTTGGCATGAAAGCAGTGGCCAACGGTTGTCGCTCAAGCTTTGCCCTGAAGGATATGGGTTGCCGAGAGACGGAGGAGCACAGCTTTAGGCCTGAGGCAACCGCGACACAAATGTGGATTCGGCCGACGAGTTCGCACATGCCCATACCGGCCAGTTTCACGACAACTTCATCAAGTTCATGCCCAAGAACTACACGATAGACGTCGCGCTCGGTCGTCTCCGAGCTGCGGCGTAACAAGTCCTTTTCTTTTATCTCACAACACATTGAATGTACGATCCGGTTATGTATCGGAAGTCCATATCTCGCTCCAGGAACTCAATAATTTTTGGGTTCGGAGTCCGTCGCACAGCGTTGAAGATCGCAATCGCCAACTATCGCTCGATCGGCCAAGGCACTCACGTTAGGATCATCGGTCGCGATCAGGGATACCATGGCGTCGGCTTCGACGGCATCTCGGGTGGGCGGCCTTGTGAATAACCGTCCGGTTTTCCGGCAGCTTCCGACCGACCACATGCGTCACAAAGGCGCGCTGGTGATCTGTGGAGGAAGCGGATTGGATGCTGCGGCGGCTCGACGGCTCGCCGCGGACGCTTTTACATCGGCATCGGGTAAACGATGTCCAGCGGTTCAGCATATAGTCGAAGGACTTGGCCACGATTGACCCGCACCGACCGGCCCCGGCCAACATGGATTTCGGTCGCAGAAGACGCTGTCGCAGCGGGCATTCCTATTGCCGGGTCCGGCGCCTGTTGTACCTTCACCGGAACGAAGGCGCGCGGCTCTTCCGCTTTCTCTGCAACACCAAGCTCACGACGCCACCGATAAACCAGTGATCGATCAAGGTCGTGACGTCGCGCAACCTCCGTCAACGTCATCTCGCCCGCCAGCGTCTCCGAAACGATCGCTTCCTTGGTAGGTCGCGTGAAGTTCCGTCGCCGCACACTGCCAGCCAAAATTTCAAGCTGATGAATAGACACGTCGTAAGCATGCGGTGAAGGCCGCAGATCAGGCAGCTTCGTGGGCTTGTGCGGTGGGCGAGCTCCAATTCCATGGAAGCAATTCTTCAAGCCTCGTGACCGGCATATCCGCAATGTGAGACAAGACATCAGCCAGCCAGGCCTGAGGATCGATGTCGTTGAGCTTTGCCGTCATGATCAGCGTCGCCATGAAGGCAGCACGATCTGCACCGCGATCGGAACCAGCAAAGAGCCACGATTTTCTGCCGAGAGCGAAGCCGCGCAGGGCTCGTTCAGCCGCATTATTGGTCAGGCAAATCCTGCCGTCGCTGAGGAAGGATGTGAAGCCGTCCCAGCGCTTGAGCATGTAATCGATCGGCTCGGTGACAGGTGAGCTGCGCGATAGTTTTGCCCGCTCGACTCGCAGCCAAGCCTCAAGCTCGTCGATGAGGGGGCGGCTGTCCTTGTGACGTCGCTGCGAGCGTTCGTTGACGGAAAGTCCGTTGATGTCGCGCTCGATATCAAACAGTGCTTCGATCCGCCTCACAGCCTCAAGCGCCACTGGCGAGATCGGCGTCGCATTTTTTCCGCGCTTGGCGTTCGTGGCAATGTCACCCAGCACGAAGAACTTGCGGCGCGAGTGAGCCCAGCAAAGCGCCTGCGTCAATGGACCGGAAGCACGCTCCGACTTGAAGAGCGGGTTGTAGCCGCCATAGGCATCCGCTTGCAGAATGCCGGTGAAGGTCTTGAGATGACGCTCGGGATGTTCCTGCCGGCGATCTCGCGAGGCATAGTAGAGGGCGGCCGGCGGCGACGTTCCGCCGAATGGCCGGTCATCTCTGACGTAGGTCCATATGCGTCCGGTATCAGTCTTGCCTTTTGCCAGGATCGGCACCGTGGTGTCGTCACCATGCAGCCGCTCGGCGGAAAGTACGTGCGCTTCGATCAATCGGTGCAAGGGCTTCAAGATCGCGGCGCAGGCACCGACCTGGTCGGCGAGTGTCGAAAGGCTGAGGTCGATGCCTTCTCGGGCATAACGTTCGCTCTGCCGGTTTAGCGGCTGATGCTGTCCGAACTTCTCAAACAGTATCATCGCCAAGAGGTTTGGTCCGGCAAAGCCGCGCGGCGTCACGTGGAAAGGAGCCGGCGGCTGAGCAATCTTCTCGCATTCGCGGCAAGAGAATTTCTCCCGCACGGTTTGGATGACCTTCCACTGGCGTGGGATCACTTCCAGTGTCTCGGTGATGTCCTCACCCAGCTTTGACAATTTGGCCGAGCCGCAGCAGGGGCAGCTTTGAGGAGCGGCAATCACAACGCGCTCGCGCGGCAGATGCTCAGGAAACGGTTTGCGCGATGGACGCTTGCGCTCGAAGGTTTTGACTGTCGATGATCGTGCCGCAATCTCCGCGGCCAGTTCGTCCTGGCTAGCGTCGGCTTCCAGTTCCTCGAGCTGCAATTCCATCTGTTCGAGAAGGCGGGCCTTTCGCTCCGAGCGGCTGCCATGGATGTCGCGCTTGAGCTTCTCAATCTCCAGCCTCAATCTGGCAATGAGCGCATCGGAATGAGAGTTCACTGCCTGGGCTCGGGCAGCAACGGCCTCGGCTTCACGACGGGCGGCACGCTCGGCGAGGATCATCGCATGAGCGCTGGCAAGGTCGTCGGGAAGCTGATCGGCCGCATCGGTCATGACGAGAGGGAATCATATTCGTGCCCGCCTTTCCAGCCATTTCCGCTACCCAGCCGAGCTTGGACGCCAGGTTTTTTGCGGCATTCGCCAATCGATCCCTTCGAGTAGATAGCCAAGTTGCGCAGGCGTGATCACCACAGTGCCGTCGGCCGCTGACGGCCATATGAAGCGGCCGCGCTCCAGCTTCTTCGTGAACAGGCAGGCACCTTGGCCGTCGTGCCAGATCACCTTGATGAGCCCGCCCCGACGCCCGCGGAAGCAGAACAGGTGGCCGCTATGCGGATCCCCCTTTAGCGTCTCCTGCACCATCAACGACAAACCAGGGAAGCCTTTTCGCATATCTGTGTGTCCGGTCGCCAGCCAGACCTTCACGCCGCTTGGAACCGGGATCATCGCCGGTCTACGATATCGACGATCCGAGCGAGCGCTTCAGTATCAACATCGCTCTCCACACGAATGCGCCGCCCCCGACTAAGCTCAATTGTCACAACGCTTATCTTCTTGCGCGGTCGAGGTGGCAGTGTTGTCTCCACCGGATCAGGCGCAGGCAAGGCCGCGACTTCTACGGGAATAAACTGCCGCGCTGGCGGCGGTGAGGCCTGGCAGAGTTCTTTGCGCCACCGGAACAACTGACCCGCATGGATGCCTGCCGACCGGGCAATCTCGGATACGCTGGCATTCGGCTCGAGGCAGGCCGCAACCAGCCGCTCCTTTTCTGCGCGAGACCAGCGACGACGGGTAAGCGGTGAATCTATCCCATCTGGCGAAGGCACTTTGGTGGATTTATTGATACTGCTGAATGAATGAACTCGGGCGTGAACTTCTATGTCTGCTCCTATGTCTGAACATAGAACTTTCCATATGA
>NZ_JABEPH010000451.1:0-4088 GCF_013004495.1 Rhizobium sp. SEMIA 4085 | reverse complement strand
TTGCGTGGTAGGCGCGGCGCCTGAGTTGCCTAGGACGTTGCCAATTGTGCCTGAAGCGTGCCTTCCTCGGGATCGAACATCGGCACGCCGCCAAGAGCCGCCGTAACCGGTACCTCGTCCTGCAACACGTCCCAATGCTCGGCCAGCTTGCCGTCTTCGACGCGGAAAAGATCGATCATCACTTGCGGCCCGTTTGACCAGCCGCGGATGCGCCCGTGGATGGCGACAAAATCGCCCTCGGCAACAATCAGGCCGGGCTCATAATAAACGTCTTGCGACAGACCGGCGACGAGCGCCTGCAAGGCACCGCGCCCCTGAGGAATGCTGGGATTGTGCTGAATGTAATCCGCAGCGTAGAGTCGCTCCACCGCCGACGCATCATGGCGCTGAAACAGGGAGGTCATCGCCCCGAGCACCAGCGCCTTGTTGCGCGCTCCGGACGATCGTCGGGGACGCGGTCCGCTGGCCGAGTGACGACGATGGGACCGGTCATTCGTAGAAACTTGCCATCAGGCAGCGTGGCGAACGAGTGGACCAGACCACGGTCATAGTCCTGCACATTCGTGACCGTCGCACCGTAATCGACGGTTTCGGTTCGGGCGAATAGCCCTTCCCTGATTTCGAACCTCAGTTGCGTGACTGAGAGTAGCGTCTGGCTGACTTTAAAATTCGGATAGGCGACATCCATCTCCTGTCCGATGGGAAAGTGCTCCACCGACATCTTTATTTGCTTTCCATGAGGCGATAGAGAACCAGGCTAAGCCCGGCCCCAGTCGCAAAGTGGTCATTGATTCGGGCCGGCCGCCCTGCATTCAGGCATGGGCAGCTGGCTTGTTGGGAGGGATGACGCAGTTCGATAAGCAATCAGCATGTTCGCTGCGGATCGCTCAAGACTTTCGTCACCCCCGCCCGGATCAGCCTGCGGTGCTCGGCACCGGCGTGTTGAGCAATTGCTGCTCCCACAAATAAGCGATGCCGCTACCACCGGCATGCTGCACGACCACGTCCGTTATCTTTACGGCAGTGTCCATCCGGGCCCAATCGCGCTGCCATTCGGACGCAACCGCCAGCCACGTCATCATATTCGCGCCGGCTGCGATCATGCGGTGGATGGCGACCTCATGCGCTTCGACCGATGTGCCGCCCGATGCGTCTGTTACGACCGTTACATCCCAGCCTTCGCCGAGGGCCTGGATCGTCGGCATGGCGACGCAAACTTCAGTCCAGAGGCCGGCAATGATCAGCTGTTTGCGGCCGGTCGCCTTAACCGCATCCACTGTCGTCTTATCTTCCCACGTGTTAATGAACGTCCGGTCGATTATCTCCTGGCCTGGGAACACATCTGCGATTTGGGGGAACAGGTTACCGCCCCGCTCGGCGATCACGGTGGTCAGGATCGTGGGGACGCCGAATGCCTTCGCTGCCTTAGCCAAACCTACAGTGTTGTTGATCACCATCATCGGCTCGTGGCTGTTCACGTTTGCGAGCTGATAAGGCTGATGATCGATCAGGACGAGGACGGAATCTTCGGGGCGGAGAAGTGAGTCAAGGCCGTTACGAAAGGTCATGGTTTCATCCTATGTTGGCGGTTTATTGAAGCGCGTTTGCTCAAAAGACATGCGCCCTCCGAGGCGCTGCCGCGGCACGAAACTTGTCATTCCTGTTTGTGATGCGGTAGTCCTCGCCTGTGCTAAGCTGTGTCGCAGAATGAGGAACCCTGAGTGGATATCGAAGATCTCCGGACATTCGTCGAAGTAGCTGATGCGGGACGCGGGACGTGCGCTGCTCAGTGGTTGGGTGTCCTCCAGGCGCTGCCCGCCCCGCGGCCACTGCGGCCCGAGGCGGAGCTTGGTGTCCAACGACTCGCCCGACCCACCCGTGGGGTTCCCCGGAACGAGGCCGGCGCATCCTTCCGGGACTATGCAGCCAGGGTTTCCGCCGAGATCGATGTGGCCAGGGAAACAATTGTGCCCGCCGGTGAGCTCCGCGGCCGCCTCAGGGTTGCCGCGCCGCTTTCCTTCGGTCCGACGCATTTCGCCGCGGTGATTGCGCAAATGGCACGCCGCCATCCTCATCTCCAGATCCAGACCTGTTACAGTGATCGTTTCGTGGATCTGATCGCGGAAGGCTATGATTGTGCGATCCGCGTTGGCACACTTCAGGACTCCAGCCTGATCGCAAGACGCGTCGGTCCCCTCTATGGGAGTTTCGTTGCAAGCCCGGACTATATCAAAGCCCATGGCTCTCCGGAGACACCGGACGAGCTTGTCGCCCATCAGGCTCTTATGCAGGGAACGGAAACCTGGCAAGTGATGGATGGAGACAAGGTGATAACCGTTCGCCCACAGGGACGCTTCAAGGCCGACAACGGGGTTGCTCTCGCTGTCGCCGCAGTAGCCGGTTTGGGTATCGCCGCGCTACCTGACGAGCTTATAAAAGATTATCTGGCCTCAGGCGAGTTGGTTCCGGTCATGAAACGCCATCCACCAACCCCGATCGGGATATATGTCGTCAGACCGCCCGGGCAGCATCCTGCAAGAAAAGTCCGGGTGCTGACCGAAATGCTGATCGAGTGCTTCGACCATGGCCCGGCATTGCCGAAAACAGCTTACCCGTAGTATCGCGGCACTCTTCCCAACGACGTCCGCGATGCCTCGGCTAGCGATCAGCAACGGTTGTCGTTCGCTGCCACCGGCTACGGCGATGACGATCGCCCCTGCGCCACGCGCCATTTGGATGGCCGCCAGACCGACACCGCCGGCGGCAGGCTGAATCAGGACTGTTTCTTTTTCGCCCAAGCCGCCTTTGGTACCCTTGGCACCGTTGAGCAGCCGCCTCAAATGATAGCTGGCGAGCGGATCATCGGAGTGCATGCCAACCAGCGCGGATTGATGTACGAGACGTGTCAAAACGTCTGCGGCCAGCGCTGATGCGCATGCATGACGGTGATAATCTCGATGTCCCGACTGACGCGGTACGGGATGATGTACGGAATATCCGCCAGCACGATTTCACGGGTGCCCTTGATGCGACCCGGCCGCCCGCTTGCAGGCAGTTCCGCCAACATATCCACGGCCGTCACGATCCTCGCGACCACGCGCGCCGCCGCATCGGGATTGTCCTGCTCGATATGAGCGCCGATTTCATCAAGCCGCCGCAACGCCCGAAGCGTCCAGCGAATGCGTTTTCCGCTCATGATTGACGGGCGGACTTGACGTATTTTCCGACAACCTTCGCCACATCATCATCGCTGGCGAATTCGCCCCGATCGGCCTCAGCCAACCCGGCTTCGATCTCAGTAAGCTGCCATTCCTGTTGCTCAACGAAAGCCTCGATGGCTTCGGCAGCCATGTAGGAGCGGGAGCGATCCAGCTTTTCGGCAAGCTGATCCAGTTTGCTGGCGGTTTCATCCTTCACACGCACGGTAAACGCTGCGGTCATGGCATCTGACTTTCCTTGGTTCGCTTTGATTATTGGTGAACCAATGTGGTTCGTCAAGGTTCTGCTCACGAGAGAGGACTTTCATTGAGGTGAATAACCCGACCACACCGGAACGGTGTGGTCGGATTGAGAGAAGGCTGAACCTTCTATGGCGCCCCGCCAAGCGGGTTGTGGAGCCTCGGTGCCGTGGAAGGACGGCGGTGCCGTCGCCCTATTTTCCCTTCCGATCGCGGCTCGCCCGCCGGGGCTTACGCGCGTTGATGACGGAAGCGTCCAATGTGGTCTTGATATGCGCCGCGTAGAACTTCTCGATCATTTCGACGCTCGTGCAGCAGTTTTTGGCAATAGCGTAGACGTCTGCACCTTCCATGAGCCGAAGGCAGATATAGGTGTGACGTAGGCTGCAGGCTGTCCGAGGTTTGCCATCACGGTCCAGCTTGAGATGCTGCGCACAAGAAGATTGTTGAACATCCTGAGATAATTGCCGGGAAGAGCAGATCAGTCGGCGCCGGAAGCTCTCCGTCGTAAGCGGTGAACTGAGACCGTTACTTCTGGAAGTTCCAAGGCATAAGGGCGTCGATCTCGCTCGATGGCCAACCCGCGGCGATGCGTTCGAGGGTCTGCGTTAGCCAAGCGAGCGGATCAAC
>NZ_JABEPH010000043.1:0-23625 GCF_013004495.1 Rhizobium sp. SEMIA 4085 | reverse complement strand
AGGTTTGCTGGGTGATGGGCCTCTGGGGGGTTTGAGGGGTGTGGCGCCCGTGGTCGGTTCGGGGCTGCCGGCAAGGAAGGTGAGAATGGACATCCCCGGGGGCGTGGGCGTGGGGGGCTTCGGCCTCGGGGCGGGGGTCCCCCGCCTGGGCTGGGTGCGTGTCCCCCGCCGCGAGCCGCTTGATACCCGCCGTTTCGCGGATCACGATGGCGACGACGGCGAGGATGCCGATCGCGAGCGCCGCCAGCGCCGTGTAACCAAGCCAGTCGGCGCGGGAAAAGAGGTCGCGGATCAGGCTGTCGGTCCACAGGCCGAAGGCGAGCGAAAGCAGGACGCCGAAAGCAGTTAGTGCGATCTTGGCAAAGGAGGTGCGCCGTTTGCGCGGCCCTGCGACCGGCAAGGGGGCGATATCCTTGTCCGAATTGATGAAGGGGTCGTCTTCGTCCGATGTGAGAACGATTTCGCCGCCGAAGCTTGCCGGCTTGCGGGCCTCCTGCTTCCTGTCCGTCTCGACGGGTCGCGGATCGTCCTCATAGGCAAAGGCGGCCGGTGTGCGGCTGGGCCGGTCCGAATCTCCAGAAGCGGGTTTGCTCATGCGAGGCGGTCTCCAAACAGAAACTGCATGGCCCGGTCGAGCCGGATATGCGGGACCGAAAGCTTGATGCCGCTGCCGGTTTCCTCGAGCTGCGGCGGCCGGAAGCGCACAATGTTCACATCCGGCAATTGGACATCGCGGCTGGCAGATTCAATGCCGTCGAACAGTCTTTCGGGGTCTTGCGGAAGGTCGCCCGGGAAGATCGCCGTCTTCCTCATGCCGTCGAAGCGCTCGCCGGCGATCGTTTCGCCATCGATGGGCGTGCCGACGATCACCGGCAGATCGTGGCCGTCGCGATTGACGGTCGCCTCCCGCGTGGCGCGCACCGAGGCAAGCGCCATGACGTCGATGCCGGCGCCTGTCATTCCGATCCGGTGGATGGCGCGCTCGACAAGGCGGCGCGTCAGCGCATCGAGGCGGTCGTGGCTTTCGTGGTGCAGATGATCGGCTTTCGTGGCGGCCACGAGAACGCGGTCGATCCGGCGGCCGAGGAGCGACGAAAGCAGTGAGTTCGTACCGGGACGGAAGCAGGCAAGCACATCCGTCAACGCGCGCTCCAGATCCTGGATCGCCTCCGGGCCGCGGTTCATTGCCTGCAGCGCGTCGACGAGAACGATCTGGCGGTCGAGCCGGGCAAAATGTTCGCGGAAGAAGGGTTTGACGACGACGGATTTGTAGGCCTCGTAGCGGCGCTCCATCATCGCCCAAAGCGAACCTTTGGGCGGTTTGCCTTCGGAAGGCAACGCGAGCGGCGCGAAGGTGAGCGCGGGGGAACCTTCAAGGTCGCCGGGAAGCAGGAAGCGGCCGGGCGGCAATGTCGACAGCGAGCGCTCGTCGGCCTTGCAGGCTTTCAGGTAATCGGTGAAATCCGTCGCGAGATCGCGCGCCTGCATCTCATCGGCGGGCGCCTTGACATCGCTCGCTACGGTCAGTGCCATCCAGCCGCGAGAAAGTTCCGCGCGGATGCCGCTGCGGGCGAGCGCCAGCGTCTCCTCGCTGAAGGTCCGGTAGTCCTTGCCCAGCAGCGGTAGATCAAGCAGCCACTCTCCGGGATAATCGACGATATCGATCGAGAGACGGCCGGGCGAGAACAGGCGGTTCCAGCCACTGGCGCTCTGATAATCCAGCGTGATGCGCAGTTCGGATATGGCGCGGGTCGAATCCGGCCAGACGCGGTCCTTCACCAGCGCCCGGATATGATCCTCGTCCTGGAAACGTGGCACGGCGTCATCCGGCTGATGTTCCAGTCGCACGGCCGACACCCGGCCGGACTGAACCGGCTCGAAAAGCGGCAGCCGTCCGCCATGCAGCAAAGTATGGACGAGGGACGAGATGAAGACCGTCTTACCGGACCGGGAAAGCCCGGTGACGCCGAGGCGGATAGTCGGTTTGACGAGACTCGAGGCGCGGTCTGCGAGGTTGTCGAGCGCGATACGCGCGTCGCCGGTAAGGGATGTCAGGCTTGGCGGCAAGGCGGAATTCCGATTGTCAGTGCTCAAGCATATAGGACGTGGATGCTGTCCGAAAAAGAAGCGGCGCCAAAGACGTCAGTCGTGCACGAAGTCGGTAAGCTTCCACCCTGCAGACGCGCCGTCGAAATCGAGGACTGCAAGGCCCGCCGTGGGAAAGCCGTCCGGCAACGCACGGAGCAGGGCATCGTGACCGATGAGCGCTTCAAGCGTCTGCTCGGTTGTCGGGTTGTGACCGACAAGCATGACGGAGCCCACGGTCTGGCTGTCGATGATATCGAGGTAGACCTCGGGGGTGGCGTTGTAGAGTTGGTCGACGTATAGGATGTCGAGCGACAATCCCATAGCGCGATGCACGGCGCCCGTGGTCTCGCGGCAGCGCCTCGCAGTGGAGCTTATCAAAAGCTCCGGCCGGTAGCCTTTGTCGGCGGCGCGGTCTGCCACGAGTTCCGCTTCGTCATAGCCCTTTTCATTCAAAGGCCGGTCAAAATCCCGTTCGCCGGGCTGCGCCCAGGCGGCTTCTGCATGCCGCAACAGATAGATTCGTGAGGGCGAAGGCAAGGTTGCGGTCATAGAAGATTCCACGAGCGAAGGAGCCTTTTCAGTAGCGTCCGTGGATCACCGCCGTCAACCGCATCGGCATGGCGATGGCGCAAAACAGTAAGCTCAACACGCGTTCTTGAACGGGAAGCAAAAACCAGCATTGCTAATAGTGGTGCGAAAATAGTCTGTTAGCTTAAAAATGTAACAGATTTAAAAATCTGTTTACCTGTCGTATTTGGCTTGAACCCGCGATAGCGCTTGGGATATACACCCCGCCATATGAGATGTTCTTCAGGAGAATCGCGTTGAGTGAGAAGATCGATCTTAGCAGCTACGTTCCCTCGGAAGACGAGGAATTCATGAACGCAAACCAGCGGGCTTACTTCAGAGCCAAACTTGTTGCCTGGAGAAATGATATCCTTAGAGAAGCGCGCGAGACACTCGATCATCTCGCAGAAGAAAGCGCCAACCATCCGGACCTCGCGGATCGAGCCTCTTCCGAAACGGACCGGGCAATCGAACTTCGCGCCCGCGACCGCCAGAGAAAGCTGATTTCCAAGATCGATGCAGCATTGCAGCGGATCGAAGACGGCACCTATGGCTACTGCGAGGAAACCGGCGAGCCGATCGGCATCAAGCGTCTCGACGCACGTCCGATCGCAACGCTGTCGATCGAGGCGCAGGAGCGCCACGAGCGGCGCGAAAAGGTTTATCGCGACGAGTGAGCTTTTCAGAGTTCTTCGTAGAAATTAAAGGCACCGCCGTCTGCGGTGCCTTTTTTCTTGCGAGAGCTTTCCTGCAGGCAGGGCGGCTTACTTTTCGCGATTGACGCTCATTTCACCAAAGATGCGGGCCACTTCCTTTTGAAGGTCGGCATCGGCGCCGGTGATCGGTGCCATGTCCGGATCGCGGCGCTGCGGGTTGGCGGGCTGTGGCGGAACCGGGCGGGCAGGGGCGTTCGCAGCGGGAACAATGCGCTGCGCCGCAAGCGTATTGTTCATCTCCTCCTGAAGAATGCGCTCGAAGTCGCTGGGCGCTGCCTTCGACGTGGTAGCAGCGTCGCCGGTCACGACAGGTATGCCTTCGGCAACGGTCGGAAGGCTCTGTGCTGGCGGCGTCGAGACCTGCGGCTCCATCCGCTGCTGCGGCAGAACGCGCTGGCGCGCCGCGTCGAGGATGTCGGCGGCGTTGGCTGCCTCGAACACGGGGGCGGCGGCGGGCCGCTCCGCCGGCCTCGAAATGATCGGCGGCAAAGCAGCAGGGCTGGCAGGCTCCCGCTCGATTTTTGCCGCCACGGCCGATGTTGCCGCAGACGGCACCGCGGGCTCCTGTTCAGCGGGTGCTACTGCAGGAGTGATTGCTACGGGATGCAGACGCGGCTCGACGGCAGGCGCGGGGGCTGGAGCCGGAGAATAGGGTTCGTCAGGTTCCGGTTCGCGCTCGAAAGCGGTGACCGGTCTTGCCGGCTTGACAGGCGGCTCTTCGGGCGTCGAGACGACAGGCTCCGGCGGGGCTAAGGGCGCTATGAATGCGGGGTCGGAACCCTCATCTGTATCCTGCAGGATGCGGCTTTCGATAACGATGTCGGTCGGACCACCGATCATGATCAGATGCTCAACGTCGTCACGGCGCACAAGCACCAGCCGCCGGCGCGTATCGACGGCTGCGGCATCCAGCACCTGCAATCGCGGCTGACGGTTCTTGCCGCCGCGTACAAAGGGTGAGGGCGCTCGGCTGCGGAGGATCCACAAGATACCGATCAGGAGCACCAGCGCGATGCCGACGCCGCCCGCTGCGAGGAGGAAACGGCTGCCATAGGCGCCCATTACTTCGTCGAACATAATCTTCTACTCCGGTTGCCGCGTTCGCCATAACATGACGGCTTTTCAGCTCCTTAGGCAATAGGCAGCCTGATTGTCCAGTCATGTCCGAACGCCAGGACATGTTTCTGCGGCGCGCTTGGTTGTCGAAATTGGCGCCGTTCGTTGTGAATTCAAGCATTCTTGGCTCTTCACAGTGTTTTTGCGGACGCAGCAACTTGCTAAGAAGGAACGATCGCCTGATTCCTGCTTTGTCTTGAGATTATAAGCGAATGTTGGACAGGCTCATGTGAGGAATAGATGACGACACCACGTCAGGCTGACGACTACAATGCCCCGATCGTGGATCGCGGAGGACGCTCGGGAACGGCTGTTCGCATCATTCTTCTGGCGCTTGTGCTTGTCGCAGCCGCAGGCAGCTTCGTGTACTTCAAGGATTCTCTCGAAAACGAGATGGTCCTCGGCGTGCTGGGCGTGCTGGCCATGGTCGGCATCTTCTTCCTCGTTTCCTCGGTGATCGGCTTCATCGAGGTCATGCCCCAGCGGCAATCGGATAGTCTCGCTAGGTCATTTCTCAACAGCCATCCGGACGGTTCGCTGATTACCGATGGGAAGGGCCGGATCATTTACGCCAACGCGGCCTATGGAAAGCTGACCGGCGCCCGCAAACCGACCGAAGTGCAGACGCTCGAAGCGCTGCTTTCGCGCCACCGAGAATCGAACGAGGCGCTTTACCGTCTGTCGAACGGGCTGCGCGAGGGCAAGGAAGGCCAGGAGGAATTCCGTCTGCTTCGGACCCTTGGCCCGTCAACGAACAATTCTGGCGCTCACTGGTACCGTCTCAAGGCGCGAACCCTGCGAACCGAGGAAGGTGCCGGCAAGCCGCTACATATCTGGCAGATCAGCGACATCACCGCCGAGCGCGATGACCAGGAGCGCTTCTTCAAGGAACTGCAGAACGCGATCGATTACCTCGACCATGCGCCGGCAGGGTTCTTCTCGGCAGGGCGCAAGGGCGAGATTTTCTACCTGAACGCAACACTTGCCGAATGGCTGGGGCTCGATCTCACGAAGTTCGTGCCGGGCTCGATGACGATCGGAGATCTTGTGGCAGGAGGCGGGCTGGCACTGATCCAGTCGGTGCAGGCCGAGCCTGGTCTCAAGAAAACCGATACGCTCGACCTCGATCTTAAGAAGGCGAACGGACAGAGCCTGCCGGTGCAGATCATACACAGCGTGACTTCCATGCGCGACGGTGCGCCGGGCGAGAGCCGGACGATCGTGCTCAGGCGGCAATCGGGCGGCGAGAACGAGCAATCCGCTTCTGCCGCGGCGATGCGCTTCACGCGCTTCTTCAACAACACGCCGATGGCGATTGCCTCGGTCGACGGCGACGGTCGGATCCTGCGCACGAATGCGCCATTCCTCAAGCTCTTCTCCGGCATCGTTTCGCGCGATGACGTCGAAAATGGCGCAGCGCTCGAAGTCATCCTTCAGGAAAGCGATCGACAGAGGCTGAAAGATGCCCTGGTTGCGGCAAGGGATCGCCAGGGCGATATCCCGCCGATCGACTCGCGCATGCCGAACGATGAAGCGCGTCATTTCCGTTTCTACGTCAACGCAGTCATCGACCAGAGCGACGAGGCGCCGGAAGAGGCCGCGATCGTTTATGCCGTCGAGATGACGGAGCAAAAGGCGCTGGAAGCGCAGATGGCGCAGACGCAAAAGATGAATGCGGTCGGCACGCTTGCCGGCGGTATCGCGCACGACTTCAACAACGTGCTGACGGCGATCCTGTTGTCTTCCGACCATCTGCTGCTGCAGGCGCGGCCGTCCGATGCAAGCTTTGCCGACCTGATGGAAATCAAGCGCAATGCGAACCGCGCCGCGGTTCTCGTCCGCCAGCTGCTTGCCTTCTCGCGCAAGCAGACGATGCGTCCGACGGTATTGAACCTCACGGATGTCGTCGGCGACCTGCGCATGCTTGTCGACCGGCTGTTATCCGGCACCAACGTCAAGCTCGATGTCGAATACGGCCGCGATCTCTGGCCGGTGAAGACTGACCTGTCGCAGTTCGAGCAGGTGCTGATCAATCTTTGCGTCAATGCGCGCGACGCGATGCCTGAGGGCGGCAAGCTGACGCTGCGCACCCGCAACGTGACGGCGGCGGAAGTGGCCGATTTCAATTATTCCTACATGCCGCATGAGGACATGGTGCTGATCGAGGTGGCCGATACCGGCACCGGCATTGCGCCCGACATCATGGACAAGATATTCGAGCCCTTCTTCACAACCAAGGAGGTGGGCAAGGGCACGGGTCTCGGGCTGGCGATGGTCTACGGCATCGTCAAACAATCCGGCGGCTATATTCAGCCGGAATCCGAAGTCGGGAAGGGAACGACCTTCCGGGTCTTCCTGCCGCGCCACGCCATTGACGCGGCTGTCGCCGCCGAGGCGGACGCTGTTGCGGCAGCCGAGGCCGGTGCGGCTGCACAAATGCCGGCCGCAGCTCAGCCGGAGCAACCGGAAGACCTGACGGGCAACGCCGTCATTCTGCTCGTAGAGGACGAGGAAGCGGTGCGCCGCGGCGGCAAGCGCATGCTGGAAACGCGCGGCTACACCGTGCACGAGGCGGGCTCAGGCGTCGAAGCGCTCGACATCATGGACGAGCTGGACGGCAAGGTGGACATCGTCGTTTCTGACGTCGTCATGCCAGAAATGGACGGGCCGTCGCTGCTGCGCGAATTGCGCAAGCGGTATCCGGACCTGAAATTCATCTTCGTTTCCGGCTATGCGGAAGACGCTTTCGCCCGCAACCTGCCTCCGGACGCCAAGTTTGGGTTCCTGCCGAAGCCCTTCTCGCTGAAGCAGCTCGCCGTCGTCGTCAAGGAAACCCTGGAAGGCGAGTAGGGGAGGCGGCAAGCCTTCCCGTCAAAATCTCAATCGTCGAGCGCCACGGCAATTTCTGCCGCCAGGCGGGCATTGTTCTCGACGAGCGCGATATTTGTCTGCAGGCTCCGTCCGTCGGTCAGATCGAATATCGTGCTGAGAAGATAAGGTGTCACGGTCTTGCCGCTGATTTCGTCGCGCTCGGCGCTGTCGAGTGCGCGCTCGATATAGATCTCCATCTCCTCGCGCGGAATTTCATCTCCTTCCGGAACCGGATTGGCGATCAGCATGCCGCCCTCGATGCCAAGCTGTTCGCGGGTGATCTGGAAATTGGCGATGGCGGCCGGGCTGTTCAACGTCAACGGGCTGCGCAGGCCCGAGGAACGGGACCAGAAGGCCGGGAACTCGGCACTCTCGTAGGTGACGACAGGAACGCCGCTGGTCTCCAGCACTTCCAGCGTCTTGGGGATATCGAGGATCGCCTTTGCGCCGGCGCAGACGACGATGACGCCGGTGCGGGCAAGCTCCTGAAGGTCGGCCGAGATATCGAAGCTCTCTTCGGCACCGCGATGCACGCCGCCGATGCCGCCGGTCGCAAAGACCTTGATGCCGGCGCGGGCAGCGGCGATCATCGTGGCAGCTACCGTCGTGGCACCGGTGCGGCGCTCGGCGATCGCGAAGGCGAGATCGGCGCGCGAGACTTTCATCACGTCCTTTTCCTTCGCGAGCTTCTCAAGCTCGTCCGGCTCCAAGCCGATGTGCAGGACGCCGTGAATGACGGCAATCGTTGCCGGAACGGCACCCTGCTCGCGGATAATCGCCTCGACACTGCGAGCCATTTCGATATTGCCGGGGTAGGGCATGCCATGACTGATGATCGTCGATTCAAGCGCCACCAGCGGCGCGCCGCGCTGCTTTGCAGCTGCAACCTCCTTGGAATAGGAGACCGGCAGGAGGGGGGAGATCGGTTTCGTCATTGTCTCTTCCGTTTCATCGATGTTGCCGCTTCAATGCAGAATTTTGGCACGCTGAACAAGGGCAAGGGTTTCGGCAAGCAGTTCCGCGGAGAGTTTTTCGTTAACGGCATAAGGCGACTGGACCGTGAGTGCAGCAGCGGCCACGCCGTGCCGCAGGGCTTCCTCGAGCGGCAGATCCTGCATCAAGGCAAACAGGACGCCGGCTGCAAGCGAATCTCCGGCGCCAGTTACGTCGGCAATGGTCTCGACCGACGGCGGCTGCAGGCAGAAGGTGCCCCCCTTGCCGAAGGCGATCAGTTCGCGCTGCCCGCGCGTAACGACACCGCTCTTCAGGCCTATATCACCGAGCAGTGACACCCAATCCTGCGGCTTGTCCGGGCATTGGCCGGTCAGGGCTGCGGCCTCCGCCTCGTTGAGGAAGAGATGGTCGATACCGCATATGCAGGGCTTGAGCTTGACCACCTTTGCCGGCGAGATGGCAATCGCGGCCACGGCTACGCCGAGCGAATTGGCGCGGCTGACGATCGCCACGATCGTCTCTTCCGGCAGGTTCGCGTCGAAAAGGATGAGGTCGTTTGCGGCAAAGGCTTCGCGCACCCAGCGGATCGCCAGCCGGCGCGGGACGAAATAGCGGTAAAGCTCCATGTCCGCGAGCGCGATCACCAGGTTGCCGTCCCGCTCCAGAATGGCCGTGTAGCTCGGGGTCTTGCGATCGAGAAAGACGAACGGCCGGTCGTTGACGCCGGCTGCATAAGCCGCCTCCGTCACCATCTCGCCTGCCGGATCGCCTCCGCGCGGCGAGATCATGGTGACGTGAGCGCCGAGCCGTGCAAGGTTTCTCGCAGCATTGAAGCCGCCGCCGCCCGGCTCCTCGAACCAAGCGCCCGGGTTGCTGGCGCCTGGCGCCGTCTCGCCGGAAATGCGCCCGCGCCGATCGATATGTGCGCCGCCCAGAACGAGGATTCTTTTCATCGCCCTGAATGCTCCCAGCCGATGGAGGAAACGAATCGTAGCAGGGCGCCGGATGCGGCAGCCTTGGCGTGACGCCTCCTAAGGCGTTGCTTTACATTGATAAAACATATATAGAACACGGGCTGTTTTACCTTTTTCTTTCAATTGTTTGGGCACCTATTGTGCGCTTGGAACATATAGGGTACAAACCAGACATTGCTCAAGCGGCTTCAATAACCTAAAGGTGGATCGGATGTCTCAAAATTCATTGCGGCTCGTAGAGGACAAATCGGTGGACAAAAGCAAGGCGCTTGAAGCGGCACTCTCACAGATTGAGCGGTCGTTCGGCAAGGGCTCGATCATGAAACTCGGCTCCAACGAGAATGTTGTCGAGATCGAAACTATTTCGACCGGTTCCCTCAGCCTCGATATCGCGCTCGGCATCGGCGGTTTGCCCAAGGGCCGCATCATCGAGATCTACGGACCCGAAAGTTCCGGCAAGACGACGCTTGCGTTGCAGACGATCGCCGAAGCGCAGAAAAAGGGCGGCATCTGCGCATTCGTCGATGCAGAACATGCGCTCGATCCGGTCTATGCCCGCAAACTCGGCGTCGATCTCCAGAACCTCCTGATCTCGCAGCCGGATACCGGTGAGCAGGCGCTCGAAATCACCGATACGCTGGTGCGCTCCGGCGCCGTCGACGTTCTCGTCGTCGACTCCGTTGCAGCGCTGACACCGCGCGCCGAAATCGAGGGCGAGATGGGCGACAGCCTTCCGGGCCTGCAGGCGCGCCTGATGAGCCAGGCGCTGCGCAAGCTCACGGCGTCGATCTCCAAGTCGAACACCATGGTCATCTTCATCAACCAGATCCGCATGAAGATCGGCGTCATGTTCGGCTCGCCCGAAACGACGACAGGCGGCAACGCGCTGAAGTTCTACGCCTCCGTCCGGCTCGACATCCGCCGTATCGGCGCGGTCAAGGAGCGCGAAGAGGTTGTCGGCAACCAGACCCGCGTCAAGGTCGTCAAGAACAAGATGGCGCCTCCCTTCAAGCAGGTGGAATTCGACATCATGTATGGCGAGGGTGTCTCGAAGACTGGCGAATTGATTGATCTCGGCGTCAAGGCGGGCATCGTTGAGAAGTCCGGTGCCTGGTTCTCTTATAACAGCCAGCGCCTCGGCCAGGGCCGCGAGAATGCCAAGCTCTTCATCCGCGACAACCCGGATCTCGGCCGCGAGATCGAGATGGCGCTTCGGCAGAATGCGGGGCTGATTGCTGACCGATTCCTGCAGAATGGCGGGCCGGACGCCAACGATGGCGATACAGACACGGATATGTAATTTGCAGCTTCAGTTTTGATGTATCGAAACCGGCCGCATTCCTTGATCAGAATGCGGCCGGTTCTCTTTGTCTGCTGGACAGTGGTTAATGCGGACGATAAAAGCCACTGGATTTGAGTTTGACCTGCCCTTGGGCAGCATTGAAGGGCATAGCATGAGCGGCGTGAACGATATCCGGTCGACCTTCCTCGACTATTTCAAGACGAACGGCCACGAGATCGTGCCGTCGAGCCCGCTCGTGCCGCGCAACGACCCGACGCTGATGTTCACCAATGCCGGCATGGTACAGTTCAAGAACGTCTTCACGGGCCTGGAACAGCGCCCCTACCGGACGGCATCGACGGCGCAGAAATGCGTCCGCGCCGGCGGCAAGCACAATGACCTCGACAATGTCGGCTATACCGCGCGCCACCATACCTTTTTTGAGATGCTCGGCAATTTCTCCTTCGGCGATTATTTCAAGGAACGGGCGATCGAGCTTGCCTGGAACCTGATCACCAAGGAATTCGGTCTCGACGCCAAGCGCCTGCTGGTGACCGTCTATCACACGGACGACGAAGCCTTTAACCTCTGGAAGAAAATCGCCGGGCTTTCGGACGAAAAGATCATCCGCATTCCGACCAGCGATAATTTCTGGGCGATGGGCGATACCGGCCCTTGCGGCCCCTGCTCGGAGATCTTCTACGATCACGGCGATCACATCTGGGGCGGCCCGCCCGGATCTCCGGAGGAAGACGGCGACCGCTTCATCGAGATCTGGAACCTCGTTTTCATGCAATATGAGCAGTTGACGAAGGAAGAGCGCGTCGACCTTCCGCGCCCCTCGATCGATACCGGCATGGGACTTGAGCGCGTGGCGGCCGTGCTGCAGGGCAAGCACGACAATTACGATATCGATCTCTTTCGCGCGCTGATCGAAGCTTCGGAGGAGGCAACAGGCGTCAGGGCCGAGGGTGAGCGCCGGGCGAGCCACCGCGTCATCGCCGACCATCTGCGCTCCTCCGCATTCCTCATTGCCGATGGCGTGCTGCCGTCGAACGAAGGCCGCGGCTACGTGCTGCGCCGCATCATGCGCCGGGCCATGCGCCATGCGCAACTGCTGGGGGCCAAGGAACCGCTGATCTGGAAGCTGCTGCCGGCACTCGTCCAGCAGATGGGTCGCGCCTATCCGGAACTCGCACGCGCCGAAGCACTGATCTCCGAGACGCTGAAACTCGAGGAAACCCGTTTCCGCAAGACGCTGGAGCGAGGCCTTTCGCTGCTTTCCGACGCGACGACGACGCTCGGCAAGGGCGATATGCTCGACGGCGAGACGGCATTCAAGCTCTATGACACCTACGGCTTCCCGCTCGACCTGACGCAGGATGCGCTGCGGGCCCGCGAAATCGGCGTCGATCTCGCCGGCTTTACCGATGCGATGGAGCGTCAGAAGGCCGAAGCCCGCTCGCATTGGGCAGGCTCGGGCGACAAGGCGACCGAGACCATCTGGTTCGAACTCAAGGAGAAGCATGGCGCGACCGAATTCCTGGGCTACGACACGGAGACCGCCGAAGGCGTCATCCAGGCGATCGTCAGGGACGGTGCCGCCGTGGCGTCCGCCTCGGCCGGCGACAAGGTGCAGATCGTCGTCAACCAGACGCCGTTCTACGGCGAATCCGGCGGCCAGATGGGCGACACCGGCATCATCAGCTCGGATCATGCGAAAGTGGAGATTACCGATACGCAGAAGAAGGGCGAAGGTCTGTTCGTGCATTCAGGGACTGTCGTCGAAGGTTCGCTGAAGGCCGACGAGGCCATCGCGCTGACCGTCGATCATGCACGCCGGTCGCGCCTGCGCGCCAATCACTCGGCAACGCACTTGCTACATGAGGCGCTGCGCGAAGTGCTGGGTACGCATGTGGCGCAGAAGGGTTCGCTGGTTGCGCCCGAACGCCTGCGTTTCGATGTTTCGCATCCGAAGCCGATCACCGCCGAAGAACTCAAGGTCGTTGAGGATATGGCAAACGAGATCGTGCTGCAGAACGCGCCGGTAACGACGCGGCTGATGAGCGTGGACGACGCGATTGCCGAAGGTGCGATGGCGCTGTTCGGCGAGAAATACGGCGATGAAGTGCGAGTCGTCGCTATGGGGCAGGGCGTTCGCGGCACGAAGGCCGGCAAGCCTTATTCGATCGAACTCTGCGGCGGCACGCATGTCGCCGCGACTGGTCAGATCGGGATTGTGCGCATCCTTAGCGAAAGTGCCGTCGGCGCGGGTGTCCGCCGCATCGAGGCGGTTACCGGTGAGAATGCCCGCGAATATCTGGCCGAACAGGACGAGCGTTTGAAAACGCTTGCTTCGTCGCTGAAGGTTCAGCCTGCCGACGTGCTTTCGCGCGTCGAAGCGTTGATGGACGAGCGCCGCAAGCTCGAGCGGGAACTTGCCGATGCCAAGCGCAAGCTTGCCATGGGCGGCGGGCAGGGCGGCTCGACGGACGCGGCGCGTGAGGTTGCCGGCGTGAAATTCCTCGGCAAGGCGGTCACCGGCGTCGATCCGAAGGATCTCAAAGGGCTTGCCGACGATGGCAAATCAAGCATCGGTTCGGGCGTCGTGACGCTGATCGGCGTTTCTGACGACGGCAAGGCAAGCGCAGTCGTTGCCGTAACGCCGGACCTGACGGCGCGGTTCAGCGCCGTCGATCTCGTGCGCATCGCATCTGCTGCCCTTGGCGGCAAGGGCGGCGGCGGCCGGCCGGACATGGCACAGGCGGGTGGCCCCGACGGCTCCAAGGCCGACGAGGCGATCGAGGCGGTGGCGGCAGCACTTGCTAGCTGATTTCATCTGACGGCGAGGTTCGAAAGGCGGGGCTGGTCCTCCGCCTTTGTATGGGTGCCCCCCCGTGATCGGCACGCAATTCCGCAGGATTTGGCAAATCGGGTTATGGTTTTCTGCAGCCGATCGATTTGCACGAGGCTTTGACATGAATGGCGACGGCATGGGCACTTTATAAAAACCGCCTGTGGCGAGTTTCGGCCTGTATCCACGATCATCTCGACGAGGATCCGGATATAGTGCGCCTTGCCGAAATCGCCTGCATGTCGAGCTATCACTGGCACAAGATTTATCGCGCGATTTACGGCGAGACGCTGGCGGCGCCGTCAATCGGCTGCGGCTGCATCGCGCTGCGGCGATATCGTCTGCACGGATCTCACTGTCGGCGAGATTGCGAAGCGATCCCGCTATCCCAATCTCCAATCCTTTAACCGCATCTTCAAATCCGTCTACGGCATGCCGCCAGCGCGCTACCGGAAAGAGGGAAGCCATAAAACCTTTGACCCCTCACCTTTCGGAGAGACAGCGGCCATGTTCGACATAACCTTACGCAAGATAGTGCCGATCGAATTGAACGGCGTTGTCCATACAGGCTCCTCTTTGCAGATCGGCAAGGCGTGCGAGACGCTCTTCGGCGCGCTCCATGCCCGCGGCCTGGCAAAACCGGAGATGCGGATGATCGGTGTCTATTGCGACGATCCGGATATCGTGCCGGCGGAGAATCTGGGCTCCATCGCCTGTGCGACTGGCGGGTCAGGCGGACCGATTGAACCCCCTTTCGAACGGCGGACGATCGACGGCGGCGAACATGCCGTTCTCCGCCATAAGGGACCCTACGCCGATATGCACAGCGCCTATCAATGGCTCTAGGCGGAATGGCTTTCCGAAATCGGGCAGGCAGATTAAGGACGGCGCGATGTTCGAGGAATATCTCAACAATCCCCGCGACGTTCCGCCGACCGAATTGCTGACGGATATCTACATGCCGCTCGCATGACGCCTACTGCATCTGCTTCATGACTTCATCGTCCAGCGCGGTGGCTCGCCTGTAGCCTTCGCGGTTGGTCACGCGACCAAGATAATCCGCGAAGGCCTGGCGCTTTTCGAACGTGCCGAAGCCCATCCCCCAGCCGATATGCGAACCGACGTAGACATCGGCGGCCGTGAAGCGGTCGCCGGCGATATAGGGCGAGGCGCTGACAGCTTTTTCGAGCGTATCCATGACGTCGCCGAAGCTGCCGTAACCAGCCATCCTGCTTTTTTCGGCGGGCGTCACAAAGCCGAGTGCACGGTTCGTGGCAGCGGCTTCAAGTGGGCCGGCGGCGAAGAACATCCATCGGTAATAGCTGCCGCGTTCATTCGGTCTTGGAGCGAGCTCCTTTTCCGGAAAGGTCTCGGCGAGATAGGCGCAGATTGCGGCGCATTCCGTGACGACCGTATCGCCATGCCGTATCGCCGGCACCTTACCCATCGGGTTGACGGTCAGGTATTCCGGCGCCTTCATCGTGCCCCCGAAGGTCATGATTTCCGTGCGGTAGGGAACGCCGGTCTCCTCCAGCATCCAGCGGGCGATGCGGCCGCGCGACATCGGGTTCGTATAGAATACCAGTTCCTCCGCCATGTTCTCCTCCTCTTGTTCTTAATTTCGGTTTAGCGTGCGCCCAAGCAAAATCAAGCCTTCTGCTCAAAGCGCCTTGCGGTACTGGATGAATCCGGAGCGTTCGGCGATCTGGTCGTAGAGGCGCCGCGCCGTCGCATTGGTCTCATGTGTCATCCAGTAGAGGCGTCCGGCGCCGTTATTACGCGCAAGGTCGGCAACGGCCTCGATCAAGGCCGCTCCAGTTCCAAGGCCGCGCTGGTCGGCTTCGACATAGAGGTCCTGTAGATAGCAGGTCCATTGCGGCAGCCAGCAGGAGCGGTGGAAGATGGCGTGCACGATCCCGGTGAGGCGGCCATCGCCGTCGAAGGCGCCCAGCGCGTACATCTCTTCGGCCCGATCGTGGAAGCGGCTCCAGGTCAGGTCGGTGGTCTCCGGCGGAATGACGACTTCGTAGAAGCACTGGTAGGCGGCCCACAGAGGCTCCCAGGCGGCGCGGTCAGAGGCCTGCAGCGGGCGGATGGTCGTGGTCATTCTGGCGCTCCCCATTCTGTCGCTGAAATGAAAACGGCGGGAAGAGCCCGCCGTTTCGTTGTTCGATGTCTTCGGGCGCCTCAGGCGCCCATGGCTTTTTGGAGGTTGGAGTCGATCTTGTCGAGGAAGGCAGTGGTCGAGAGCCACGGCTGGTCGGGGCCGATCAGCAGTGCCAAGTCCTTGGTCATGAAACCGGCTTCGACGGTGTCGACGCAGACCTTTTCCAGCGTTGAGGCGAAGCGGGCGAGCTCGGCATTGTGGTCGAGCTTGGCGCGGTGCGCGAGGCCGCGGGTCCAGGCGAAGATCGAGGCGATCGAGTTCGTCGAGGTCTCCTGGCCCTTCTGGTGCTGGCGGTAGTGGCGGGTGACCGTGCCGTGTGCGGCTTCGGCTTCGACCGTCTTGCCGTCCGGCGTGAGCAGAACCGAGGTCATCAGGCCGAGCGAACCGAAGCCCTGGGCAACGGTGTCGGACTGGACGTCGCCGTCATAGTTCTTGCACGCCCAGACGTAACCGCCGGACCACTTCAGCGCCGAGGCGACCATGTCGTCGATCAGGCGGTGCTCGTAGGTGATGCCGGCTTCCTTGAACTGATCCTTGAACTCGGTCTCGTAGACTTCCTCGAAGATATCCTTGAATCGGCCGTCATAGGCCTTGAGGATGGTGTTCTTCGTCGAAAGGTAGACCGGCCACTTTCGCATCAGGCCGTACATCATCGAGGCGCGGGCGAATTCGCGGATCGATTCATCGAGGTTGTACATGGCCATGGCAACGCCGGCACCCGGCGCGTTGAAGACTTCCTTCTCGATGACCTGGCCGTCTTCGCCGACGAACTTGATGGTGAGCTTGCCCTTGCCGGGGAACTTGAAGTCGGTTGCGCGGTACTGGTCGCCGAAGGCGTGACGGCCGACGACGATTGGCTTGGTCCAGCCCGGAACGAGGCGCGGAACGTTCTTGCAGATGATCGGTTCGCGGAAGATGACGCCGCCCAGGATGTTGCGGATCGTGCCGTTCGGGCTCTTCCACATTTCCTTGAGGCTGAATTCCTTCACGCGGGCTTCGTCCGGCGTGATCGTCGCGCACTTGATGCCGACGCCGTATTTCTTGATGGCATTGGCGGCGTCCACCGTGACCTGATCGTTGGTCGCGTCGCGGTTTTCGACCGAGAGATCGTAGTAGTCGATGTCGAGGTCGAGATACGGATGGATCAGCTTATCCTTGATGAGCTGCCAAATGATGCGAGTCATTTCATCGCCGTCGAGATCGGCGACGGGATTGGCGACCTTGATCTTCTTCATGTATCTGCCTCGTAAGCTGGATGGGGACGCAGGTCCCGGGTGGGTGACGAAAAAATCCCGAGCGCTATAGCATTGCGAGCCGGGAACGCAAAGCCGCAAGCGCCGTTCAAGGCGCATTTTGGCGTGCCTTTGCCAAGTCTGAAGATTCGGCTAGTGTCCGTCGCTATTGCCTTTCGAACCGGATATTTCATTATGAAGACGATCGCCCTTCTGTTTCTCGCCGTCGTTGGTCTTCCTGGCGTCTGCGATGGAGCGGAGATTCCGGCCCCGGTGCAGGAAATCATCGATGCGACCGTCAAGAATTGGTCGGGCAACGACACCGAATGGATTGATATCTTCGGCCCTGGAAAGCTCGACAAACTCTACAGCAAGGATTTTGTCGCGAAATATCATGAGGCCGAGAAGCACCCGGCGATGGAGGAGGGCATCTCGCCCTTCGACTACGACGTGATCGTCAACGCCCAGGACGCATGCCCGCTCCAAGACCTGACGCTGACACCCCAGACGGCTGCCGACGGGAAGGAGGAGGTCGTCGTCAGCTTCCGCAAGATGGCCTGCGGCGATGCCCCGGAGGCGCAGACCATCTCAAGCGTGCGTTTCGAGATGGTCATTGATGGCGGCAAGCCACTGATTGACGACATCATGATGGAGAATGCCGACACAAAGGAAATGCCCTCGCTGAAGGCGGAAATGGTTGCAATCGCCAAGGGCGAGTGAAGGCGACGTCCGATTTGATCGGCTGCACCCCGAACTGGTCTATCCTAAGGCATGGGCCTTGCCGTTTCGGTTGTGCAAAGCTATTCCCCGCATGAAAGCAAGGACGGCATTCATGGCAGGCACGAACAGCGAACGTAAACTTTTGGCCGAAGGACCGGTCATCATTCTGGTCGAGCCGCAGATGGGCGAGAACATCGGCATGGTGGCGCGAGCGATGGCGAATTTCGGCCTTGCCGAATTGCGCCTCGTCAATCCGCGCGACGGTTGGCCGAACGAGAAGGCACAGGCCGCCGCCTCGAAAGCCGATCACGTCATCGAAAGCACTAAGGTTTTCGAGACGCTGGAGCAGGCGGTCGCCGACCTCAATTTCGTCTATGCGACGACGGCGCGCGAACGCGATGGCTTCAAGCCGGTGCGGTCCCCGGTGGTAGCCGCCGAAACGCTGCGGGCGAAATTTCGCTCGGGCGAGGGCACGGGCATCCTTTTCGGCCGTGAACGCTGGGGCCTGACCAACGAGGAAGTGGCGCTCGCCGACGAGATCGTGACCTTCCCGGTCAATCCCGCCTTTGCCTCGCTGAACATCGCGCAGGCTGTGCTTCTGATGTCCTACGAGTGGATGAAATCCGGCATGGAGGATAAAGGCACCGTGCCGTTCCAGGCGACGTCGCAGACGCAATCGACGAAGGAGCAGCTCTTCGGCCTTTTCGACCAGTTGGAAGAGGCGCTAGAGGCACGCAATTATTTCCATCCTGCCGGGAAAAAGCCGAAAATGGTAGACAATCTGCGTGCAGTCCTTTCGCGCCGCGCCTTCACGGAACAGGAAATCAGCGTGCTGCGCGGTGTGATATCCTCCCTTGACCGCTTCTCGCGCAAGTATCCGCGCGGAAGCCGGCCGCCTGCAGACGCCAAGGAACAGCCAAAAGATGACATCAGCGGCGAATGAGCTGAAACCGGTCTTGATCTTCGATTCCGGTATCGGGGGACTGACTGTGCTCCGCGAAGCCCGCGTGCTGATGCCGGAACGCGGCTTCATCTACATCGCCGACGACGCGGGATTTCCTTATGGTGGATGGGAAGAGCAGGCGCTGAAGGAGCGTATCATCACGCTTTTTGGCAGGCTGCTCGGGGAATATGATCCGGAAGTCTGCGTCATCGCCTGCAATACCGCCTTCACGCTGGTCGGTGCCGATCTGCGCGCCGCCTTTCCGCAGAAGACCTTCGTCGGCACGGTGCCTGCGATCAAGCCCGCCGCCGAGCGGACGCGTTCCGGCCTCGTCTCCGTGCTTGCCACGCCCGGCACGGTCAGGCGCGCCTATACGCGGGATCTGATCCAGTCCTTCGCGCAGCAATGCCACGTACGCCTCGTGGGTTCGGAAAACCTGGCGCGCATGGCGGAGGCCTATATCCGCGGCGACGCCGTCTCGGACGAGGCCATCATGACGGAAATTGACCAGTGCTTCGTCGAAAAGGACGGCCGCAAGACGGACATCGTCGTGCTTGCCTGCACGCATTATCCCTTCATGGCGAACCTTTTCCGGAGGCTTGCGCCATGGCCCGTGGACTGGCTTGATCCGGCGGAGGCAATCGCTCGGCGGGCGCGCAGCCTTGTGCCGCAGGTAGCCGATGGCGTTCACCCCGACAATTTCGACTTTGCGGTCTTCACCTCCGGCAATCCGGATTTCGCCACAACGCGCTTGATGCAAGGCTTCGGGCTGACAGTCAGGTGACGCTTCCGGTACTCAATCGTGATAGGATACTGTGCACGATCGGATCAACCTCGAAGGTGGGCGTGCAATGGCGACGGGCGAAGACTTGCGGCGCATCGCGCTATCGCTGGCGGGGACGGTCGAGGCGCCGCATTTCGATCGAATGGCATTCAAGGGCGCGCGAATCTACGTCACACTCGCCGCCGACGGCCGGACGGCAAACTTCAATTTCACGCCCGACGAACAGCAATTCAAATCGATGATGTTGCCGGACGCCTTCTCGCCGGTGCCGAATGCCTGGGGCAGGCGGGGCTGGACGGCCACCGATCTGTCGCGACTGAGCGAGGAGGATCTCGAGAATGCATTGCGCATGGCGTGGGCGCATGCGCAGCCTGGGAAGCCGGCCCGGCGATGAACGCCCGACCGCGTAGGCAAAATATCCGCATTCGCTGTGGGTTTTGCAAACGCGTGGGCGAAATGTCCGGAAATCTTTGATAGACGGAAGCGCGCCGTTTCGGGACAATGGCGCTTCGCATCATTGAGTCTCATCTGATAGGTCATTGCATTGCAGGTTGGTATCGATATGGGAATGGCGTCAGGGAACACCCCGGCGACGCTCGATATCGAGGAGCTTCTGGCGACCCGTCTTCTCGTTCAGGGCAATTCCGGCTCCGGCAAGTCGCATCTGCTGCGACGCCTGCTTGAGCAGTCCGCGCAATGGGTCCAGCAAGTCATCATCGATCCGGAAGGCGACTTCGTCACGCTCAGCGACCGATTCGGCCACGTCGTCGTCGATGGCGAACGGACCGAGGCTGAGCTTGCGGGCATTGCCAACCGTATCCGCCAGCATCGCGTTTCCTGCGTCCTGACGCTCGAAGGTCTCGACATCGAGCACCAGATGCGGGCTGCTGCCGCCTTTCTGAACGGTATGTTCGATACCGATCGCGAATACTGGTACCCGGTGCTCGTCGTCGTCGACGAGGCACAGATGTTTGCCCCGTCGGTTGGTGGCGATGTTTCCGAAGACGCCCGCAAGATGTCGCTGGGTGCCATGACGAACCTGATGTGCCGCGGCCGCAAACGCGGGCTGGCGGGGGTGATCGCCACGCAGCGCCTCGCGAAACTTGCAAAGAACGTTGCGGCGGAAGCCTCGAACTTCCTGATGGGCCGCACCTTCCTCGACATCGACATGGCGCGTGCCGCCGACCTTCTCGGCATGGACCGGCGCCAGGCCGAAATGTTCCGCGATCTGAAACGCGGCAACTTCGTGGCCCTCGGTCCGGCACTGTCTCGCCGTCCGCTGCCGATCCAGATCGGTGCCGTGGAAACCTCAGCGCGCTCGTCGAGCCCGAAGCTGATGCCGCTGCCGGATGCACCGCGGGATGTCGAGGATCTGATCTTCACGCCTTCCCCTGAGGAATTCCAGCGGCCAATCATGCGCCGAACGGCACCGGCGCCACGGCCGACGACGGACATCCTGGCAGAACTTTCGCGCTCCGCGCCCGCTGCGACGGCAGCGCCTGCCGAGCCGCGTGCAAACCATCCGGATCTCTCCACCGAGGAGCGCGAGGAACGGCTTTCGGCCATGCTTTTGGAAATCCTCGACGATCCGGCTTCGGGTTTCCGGACGGATTCTGTACTCTATCAGGAATTCCTGGTGCGGCTGCGGATGCGCCGCGTGCCCGGGCCGCCGATGTCGCTTCCGGATTTCCGCCGGCACGTGGCAATCTCGCGCTCGGGCGTCGATGCCGCAACGGCCGCGACGGAAGGGTGGGCGACGGCGCTGTCGCTTTCAACCAGCGTGACCGACGATCTGCAGGGCGTGTTCCTGATGCTGGCCAAGGCCGCGGTCTGCGGCGAGCCTTGCCCCTCCGACGCCCGGATCGCGCGTGCCTACGGCACGCATTAGGCTCGCCGGGCCAGGCGTCTCCTCGGCTATTTCGAGGAGCAGGGCACGATCGTCGTGCACACTGATTTCGCGGGCAAACGCATCGTGGCGTTTCCGGATATGAACTGCCAGACTGCGCCGGGCGATGCGAATGCGCCTGATGATGCGCGACAAGCGGCGGAATGACGCACAGCTAAGCTTCAATCAGATGGAGGCTTCGACACCGCCGATGACGGCATCGGTATCGGTGCGTCGGTCGAACTTGCAAGTTAGCCGCCGTGTCGGCCGCCTATCCTAACAGAATGTATCTATTATCTGTCGGGACGACGGTAAGCGATTCGGTCTGAAAAGAGGTTATCCAGATACTGACCGCCTCCGGCCAAAACTGCTCGGATGAGATTCTAGCTCGGCTGGCAATTCCACAACATCAGCGGAGAATTCGTGCGGTCGGGATGCCGGGGATTGGAAATAATTCTTATGAGGCCACTTTGTGTAATTGCACGTGTGGCCCAACCAACCTGAGAAATTTCGAGCGACCGATGTGCGGGCATTGTGATGTTCGCGATAGCGATCAACGAGCAGCTGAATATAGCGATAAACGCGATATCCCCCAACGCGCTCCGCTGTTGACATTTTCATGACGAGCCCCTAAAGACCGCGTGAGCACCGGGCAGCAATGTCCGGTGTTTCATTTGACATGTCCCGTGGATTTGTCCTGTTCGCGTAATAGGATAGTCCTGTCGGGCTTTCGGAAGAAAGCCAAAGGAGGGCGTGTTTCCTTCGCGCGGTTTGGAAACAAACCGTCCTAACACTCTGAAAGGAAATACGATGAGCAAGCGCGAATCGTCCAAGTACAAGATTGACCGCCGTATGGGCGAAAACATCTGGGGCCGTCCTAAATCCCCGGTGAACCGCCGCGAATACGGCCCGGGCCAGCATGGTCAGCGCCGCAAGGGCAAGCTTTCCGACTTCGGTGTGCAGCTGCGCGCCAAGCAGAAGCTGAAGGGTTACTACGGTGACCTGCGCGAGAAGCAGTTCCGCGCGATCTTCGACGAAGCCAACCGCCGCAAGGGTGACACCTCGGAGAACCTGATCGGTCTTCTGGAGTCCCGTCTCGACGCGATCGTCTATCGCGCCAAGTTCGTTCCGACCGTCTTCGCTGCCCGCCAGTTCGTGAACCACGGCCACGTGACCGTGAACGGCGTCCGCGTCAACATCGGTTCCTACCGTTGCAAGGCCGGCGACGTCATCGAAGTTCGCCAGAAGTCGAAGCAGCTCGTAACCGTTCTGGAATCCATCGGCCTCGCTGAGCGCGACGTTCCGGAATACATCGAAGCTGATCACAACAAGATGGTTGCGACCTTCGCACGCGTTCCTTCGCTCTCCGACGTTCCGTATCCGGTCGTCATGGAGCCGCATCTGGTGGTCGAATTCTATTCGCGTTAATCAACGCGAGGCGTTTTCGCATACGGAAAAGCCGCCTCCTGGGCGGCTTTTTTGTTCTCTGGAGAGAAGCCATGGTGGATTTGCAGGCTGTCCTCGACAGCATCTACAAGGAGCTGACCCCCCGCATCGGCGAGGGCAAGGTCGCGGACTATATCCCTGAGCTTGCAAAGATCGATCCGCACCAGTTCGGCATGGCGGTCGTGACGGTCGATGGCAAGATCTACCGCGCCGGCGATGCCGGCGTGCCGTTCTCCATCCAGAGCATTTCCAAGGTCTTCATGCTGACCTTAGCGCTCGGCAAGGTCGGCGAGGGACTCTGGAAGCGCGTCGGGCGCGAACCTTCCGGGTCAGCCTTCAATTCCATTGTCCAGCTCGAGCATGAGCACGGAATCCCGCGCAATCCCTTCATTAATGCCGGGGCAATCGCCGTCACCGACGTCGTGATGGCCGGTCATGCGCCGCGCGAGGCGATCGGCGAACTGCTCCGCTTCGTTCGCTATCTGGCGGACGACGAGTCGGTGACGATCGATGAGAAGGTGGCGCGCTCCGAGACGCAGACCGGATACCGGAATTTCGCGCTCGCCAATTTCATGCGCGCCTACAAGAATATCGATCATCCGGTCGAACATGTGCTTGGCGTCTATTTCCATCAATGCGCGCTGTCTATGAGCTGCGAGCAATTAGCAAAGGCCGGGCTGTTCCTTGCAGCCCGCGGCAGCAATCCCATGACCGGCCATTCGGTCGTGTCGCCGAAGCGCGCGCGGCGCATCAATGCACTGATGCTCACCTGTGGCCATTACGACGGCTCGGGCGACTTCGCCTATCATGTCGGCCTTCCCGGCAAGAGCGGCGTCGGCGGCGGCATCTTCGCCGTTGCCCCGGGGGTCGCCTCGATCGCCGCCGGGTCGCCGGGTTTGAACAAGGTGGGCAATTCGCAGCTCGCGGCCGTGGCGCTGGAAATGCTTGCAGCGCGCACAGGCTCGCCGGTTTTCGGCGGTTGACGCTTCGTAGACGCATCGCTCTCTGCTACGCCCGCGCCATGGG